>NZ_MEEL01000020.1:0-95128 GCF_001724435.1 Microbacterium sp. SCN 69-37 | reverse complement strand
CGGACGGTGAGCGTAGGAACTTCCATCCTGGAAGACCTCGACCCCTATCCCGACAGCGACGCGGCCCGGACGTCTACACCGTCAACTGCGAAGAGCCCGTTTTGCACGATGCGACCGTCGCGCATCACGGCGATACGGTCGCCGAGGAACATCGCCTCGTTGAGGTCGTGGGTGATGAACACGATCGTGCGTCCGAGCTCGCGCTGCAGTTCGACGAGCTGTTCCTGCATTTCGCGACGGATGAGGGGATCGAGGGCGGAGAAAGCCTCGTCCATGAGCAGCATGTCGGTGCCGGCCGTCAGGGCCCGAGCGATGCCGACGCGCTGGCGCATGCCACCGGAGAGCTGGTCGGGAAGGGCGTCGACACGGTCGCCGAGCCCGACCCGGTCGAGGATCTCCCGTGCGCGCTCCCGACGCTCGGCCTTGCCCACGCCTTGGATCTCGAGCGCGTAGGCCGCGTTGTCGAGCACGCTGAGGTGCGGTAGCAGCGCGAAATGCTGGAAGACCATCGACACCGACTCGCGGCGGATGCTGCGCAGCTGCGCGGCGGAGGCCGTGGTGACGTTGCGGCCGTTGATCGTCACGTCGCCCGCGGTCGGGGCGAGCAGCCCGTTGAGCATGCGGATGATGGTCGACTTGCCCGATCCGGACAGTCCCATGATCACGAAGATCTCGCCGCGGTTGACGGTGAAGCTGGCGTCGACGACGGCGGCCGTCCCGGCATCCGCCACCTCGGCGCGGGACTGACCGGCGCGCAAGCGCGCGACGGCATCCTTCGGATCGCGTCCGAAGACTTTGAACAGATGCCGCGCCTCCAACAGGGGCGCAGCGGAAACAGCGTCGGTCACAGAACACCTCGGCAGCCCGGTGCACAGGCTGCATCGGTCACGCCCGGGTGACGGCCACTCGCGCTCGGGCAGAGCGCTCGGCACCGGACATCGGATCCGGGCACAGGCCGCCGACCTTACGTCCGCCGGTGCCAACGGGCACGACAGCGGTCGCGGAC
Organism: Microbacterium sp. SCN 69-37; assembly: GCF_001724435.1. Lineage (NCBI taxonomy): Bacteria > Bacillati > Actinomycetota > Actinomycetes > Micrococcales > Microbacteriaceae > Microbacterium > Microbacterium sp. SCN 69-37. Next base: position 94,122 of record NZ_MEEL01000020.1, on the reverse strand, counting down.
TGGTCTGGGGGTCGACCCCGCGTGGGGCCGCCACCACCGTTTCATCCGGTGAATGCGCACGCAAATTGGACGCGACGCCGACTTCTCGCTATCGCGCGCACGCGGAGACCGCGGCGCTCCGGCAGCGCTTGACGCCGTCAACGTTCTATGGTTACTTAGTCAAGTAACTAACCAATTCACTGGATGCCGGGAGGCCACGTGATCGATGAGGGACGCGCGCTCTTCGTGCAGATCGCCGAGAGCGTCGAGGACTCCATCGTGGACGGGAGCCTTCCCGAAGACACCCGCGCGCCGTCGACGAACGAACTGGCGGCGTTCTACCGCATCAACCCGGCCACGGCCGCGAAGGGAGTGAACATGCTCGTGGAAAAGGGCGTGCTCGTCAAGCGCCGCGGAATCGGCATGTTCGTGGCGGCAGGCGCCCGCGAGAGCCTGCGCGCCGAGCGCCGCGCCGCCTTCGCCGCCCGATTCATCCAGCCCCTGCTCGCGGAGGCGCACACGCTCGGCCTCAGCGCCGACGAACTCGCTGCCATGGTCCGCGACCAGGCGGCGGCCCACCCCACATCGACCCCGGAAGGAGGCGCCCGATGACCGTCGTCCAGGTGACCGACCTCGTCAAGCGCTACAAGAACGCCGCTGCTCTGGACGGGGTGTCCCTCACCCTCCAAGAGAACGTCATCTACGGCCTGCTGGGCCGCAACGGCGCCGGCAAGACGACCCTGATGTCGATCCTGACCGCCCAGAACTTCGCGACGAGCGGCGAGGTCAGCGTCTTCGGCGAGAACCCGTACGAGAACAGCCGCGTGCTGGGCCGGATCTGCTTCGTGCGCGAGAGTCAGCGCTATCCCGACGACGCCCGACCCGTCCACGCCTTCCGGATGGCGGCGATGTTCTTCCCGCACTGGAACCAGGATCTCGCGGACGAGCTCATCGATGCGTTCCAGCTGCCCATGAAGACGCGGATCAAGAAGCTCTCCCGCGGGCAGCTGTCGGCGGTCGGTGTCATCATCGGACTCGCCTCGCGCGCCGAGCTGACGTTCTTCGACGAGCCCTACCTCGGACTGGATGCCGTCGCGCGCCAGATCTTCTACGACCGTCTCCTCGCCGACTACGCCGAACACCCCCGCACGATCGTGCTGTCCAGCCATCTCATCGACGAAGTCGCCGACCTCATCGAACGGGTGATCGTCATCGATCGCGGGCGCATCATCCTCGACGAGGAGACCGATGCCGTCCGCGGCCGGGCCTCGACGATCATCGGCGACGCCGTCGCCGTCGACGCCTTCACCGCGGGGCGCGAGGTGCTTCACCGCGAGAGCCTCGGCCGCATGGCCAGCGCGACCCTGCTCGGCGAACTCGACACGCAGGACAGGGCACAGCTGGCGGCATCCGGGCTCGAGGTGGGTGCGGTCTCTCTGCAGCAGCTGATCGTCCGCCTCACCCAGCACGACACCGAATCCTCGGTCGCGGCGAGCGCCGCCGCCACCACCCCCGCCGAAGGAGCACGCCGATGAACCGGGTTCTCACCGTCACTCGCATGCAGTTCGTCAACAAGTACACGTTCGTGTGGCTGCCGCTGATCATCCTCGTCGTCAGCCTCGTGCTCTCGATCGCGATCTTCGCGCTCATCCCCTACGGCGGGGCGAAGTACGGCGGCGGAAGTCAGGCCCCGATCTGGTACTTCTTCGGCCTCGGCATCATGTCGCTGAGCTACACGTTCCCGTTCTCTCAGGCGCTCAGCATCACCCGTCGGGAGTTCTTCTTCGGCACGATGCTCGCGGCCCTGGTGACGGCCGTCCTGCTGGGCGCCGTCTTCGCCGTCGGCGGCGCGATCGAACGCGCCACGGGCGGCTGGGGTGTCAACGGCTACTTCTTCTCGCTGGACTGGGTGTGGACCGCCGGCCCCTGGGGCGCCGGGCTCTTCTTCGCCGTAGTGGCGATGGTGCTCTTCGTGGCCGGGTTCTGGGGCGCGACGCTCTACCGCCGCTTCGGCGCTCTCGGGCTGACGCTCACGCTGTCGGGCGTGGGGGTGCTGCTGATCGCCGCCCTGTGGCTCGTCGGGCGGATGGATGCCTGGGCGTCGGTATGGACATGGCTCGCCGGCCTGGGGCCGATGGGGCTGACGGCGGTGCTGGCTGTGCTCACGGTCGTCCTCGGCGCCGCATCGTTCCTCACGCTGCGGCGCGCCACCCCCTGACCCGGCGGCGCCGTCGCCCGGCCGCAGGAATCAGTCGGCGGCCGCGGCGGCGGCGTGGTGGCGGATCACTTCGGCGACGACGAAGTTGAACCACTTCTCGGCGAACTCGGGATCGAGGTCGGCCTCCAGCGCGAGCCGACGCAGACGTGCGATCTGCTGCTCTTCACGAGCGGGGTCGGATGCCGGCATCCGATGCTCCGCTTTGAGCACCCCGACCTGCTGCGTGCAGCGGAAGCGTTCGGCGAGCATGAAGATCAGCGCCGCGTCGATGTTGTCGATGCTGGCACGCAGGCGCTGCAGGTGAACGGCGGCGTCGGTCATGGGCTTCCTCTCGTCCTCGCCGACATTACCGCCTCTCCCAGCGGCATCCGCTGACAGCCCTAGAGTGTGACCATGGCAGCAGCATCCAACGAGCCCCGCCCGCGTTCCCTCCGGCGTGGGGCGAAGACCGCGGCGGACTCCGACCGGGCGAGACCGACCGACGGTGCGGTGTCGTCCGAGGCTGCTGCGCATCGCTCACACACGGGACGCGCGGTGTGGACGACCCTGAACCGCCCCTTCGTCGTGGGCTTCTTCCTGACGCTCGGCGGCCTGGTGGCGATCCTGCTGGGCATGGCCGTCACCAGCTTGGTCACGGTGTGGATCTACGTCGCCTTCGCCCTGTTCGTCGCTCTCGGACTCAACCCCGTCGTGCAGCGCCTGCAGCGGCACGGCGTCGGCAGAGCCTGGGCGATCGTGATCGTGTACTTCGCCCTGGCGCTGCTGCTCGTGGCCGTGCTGTGGCTCATCGTGCCCACGGTGGTGCGCCAGATCGCCCAGTTCATCACGGACATTCCCACCCTCGTGACGTCCTTCCAGCAGACCGACCTCTACCGCTGGGCCCGCGATCAGTTCGGCGACCAGGTGCCCGCGATCGTCGCCGAGGTGCAGAAGTTCCTCACCGATCCGGGCCATCTGGCGGCGATCGGTGGGGGCGTGCTGCAGATCGGCATCTCCATCGGCACCACGATCTCCGGGATGATCATCATCATCGTGCTGAGCCTGTACTTCCTCGCCTCGCTGCCCGAGATCAAGCAGGCGTTCTACCGCCTGATGCCCGCGCGCAGTCGCTCATTGACCGCCGACCTGACCGAGCAGATCACCGAGTCCGTCGGTGGCTACCTGGGCGGCATGGTGGTGCTCGCCTTCTTCAACGCCGTGGTGAGCTTCATCCTCTACACGGTGCTGGGCCTGCCGTTCCCCGCCCTGATGGCGGTGGTCGCCTTCTGCCTCACGATCATTCCGCTCGTCGGTACGGTGCTGTTCTGGGGCATCGCCTCGGTGGTCGCCCTCTTCGCCAGTCCCCTGTCGGCGCTCATCTTCGCCGTCGCGTATCTGGTCTACATGCAGCTCGAGGCATACGTGCTCACCCCGAAGGTGATGAACAAGGCCATCGCCGTGCCCGGCGCACTCGTGGTGATCGGCGCCCTCGTGGGCGGCACGCTCATGGGTCTGCTCGGCGCCCTCGTCGCGATTCCCGTGACGGCATCGATCCTGCTCATCATCAAGAAGGTCTTCATCCCCAAGCAGGATGCCGCGACCTGAGCCCCATCGGCTTCCCGACCCGGCGGCCCTCGGCGGCGACCTCAGGATGCCGCGAGCAGGCAGGTGGGCGACGGGGCGTCCACGCGGCGTCGGGCGCGCCCCGGCACCCCGGTGCGCTCATCCAGCGTGAGCGCGGCGATCTCGTCGGAGCGCTGACCCGCCACGAGGAGGGTGTCGCGCACGACGACGTGATGCCGCGGCCAGTCCACGCCCGAGTCGACGAGCGCGATCGAACGCAGCTGGGCCCCGTCACCGCGCACCTCCACGACGGCGATCGTGTTCGAACCGCGCAGCCCCGCGTAGACGAAGCGACCGTCGCGCGAGAAGGCGAGCTCTGCGGCGGCGTCTCCGGCGAGAGCGCCCGGTGACAGCGCGACCCCGGCGACGACCCGCCACTGCCCGCTCGCATCGTGGGCCAGTGCGTAGAGCTCGTTCGACAGCTCGGTCACCACGAACAGATGCTCGGAGGGATGCCATCGACTGTGGCGCGGCCCGGTCTGCCGCGCAAGCGCGACGTCGCGCGAGCCCTGCGTCCCCGTGCCCCGCCAGAAACGCGCGAGATCGAGCCCGAGATCGGTCGTCGCCATCGTGTCGCGCGGCAGGAACCGCACGTGGTGCGCGCGCGACGGTCGCGTCTGCTGCGACATGCCGGCGAGAGCATACGGATCGGACGCAGCGGCCAGAACGGTCGGCTTCGACGGGCGACCCTCGGCATCCAGCGACATGCGCACGAGGCGCCCGTCGCCCCAGCAGGCCGCGATCAGTGCGTCGCCGGCCGGGGCGACATCGATGTGGCAGACGGCCTCGCCGGCTTCCAGCGCACCCCCGTGCGGAACGAACCTCTCGTCGCCGATGCGGCGATAGGCCTGCACCACACCGCGCCCCTCGAGCGCGGCGTAGACGACCGCACGCGTCGGATGCCACGCGAGCCACGACGGCGAGTCGGCGCGCACCGCGACCTCCGTGCGCCGGGCGAGCTCTCCGCCGGCCGACACGTCATCGGCGTTGCCCGCCAGGAGCGTTCCGACGCCCTCCGCGCGGCCGCCCATATCGGCGGAGTATCCGCCGAGGAAGAAGCGCACCTCAGTCGACGAGATCGTGACGCACGATGACCGCGTCACGGGCGGGCCCCACGCCGATCACCGAGATGCGCGTGCCGCTCATCGCCTCGAGAGCCAGCACGTACTCCTGCGCCGGGACGGGCAGGTCCTCGAAGCTCCGTGCGCCGGAGATGTCGTCCTGCCAGCCCGGGAAGTACTCGAAGATCGGGGTCGCGTGGTGGAAGTCGCTCTGATTGACCGGGACCTCATCGAACCGCTCGCCGTCCACGTCGTATGCGACGCACACGGGGATCTGCTCGAGTCCGGTGAGGATGTCGAGCTTGGTGAGGACGAGGTCGGTGATGCCGTTGATGCGGGTCGCGTAGCGCGTGATCGGCGCGTCGTACCAGCCCACGCGGCGGGGCCGACCCGTCGTCGTGCCGAACTCGAAGCCGCGCTTGCGCAGCCACTCGCCCTTGTCGTCGAACAGCTCCGTCGGGAACGGGCCGGAGCCCACGCGTGTCGTGTAGGCCTTGACGATGCCGACGATGCGGTCGAGGCGGTTGGGGCCGACGCCCGAACCGGTCGAGGCGCCGCCGGCGGTGGCGGAGGAGGAGGTCACGAACGGGTACGTGCCGTGGTCCACGTCGAGCATCGTGGCCTGGCCGCCCTCGAAGACGACGACGTCACCGGCATCCAATGCCCGACTGAGCAGCAGCCCGGTGTCGCAGACCATGGGGCGCAGGCGCTCGACGTAGGAGAGCAGATCGTCGACGACCTCGTCGACGGTGATGGCACGGCGGTTGAAGACCTTGACCAGCAGGTGGTTCTTCTGATCGAGCGCACCCTCGACCTTCTGGCGCAGGATGTTCTCGTCGAAGAGGTCCTGAATGCGGATGCCGACGCGATTGATCTTGTCGGCGTAGGTCGGACCGATGCCGCGCCCGGTCGTACCGATCATGCGCTTGCCGAGGAAGCGCTCGGTGACCTTGTCGAGGGTGCGGTGATACTGCGTGATCACGTGTGCGTTGGCGCTGATCTTCAAGCGCGACGTGTCGAGGCCCCGGGCGTTGAGCGCCTCCAGCTCGGCGAACAGCACCTCGAGGTCGACGACGACGCCGTTGCCGATGACGGCGTTCACGCCGGGCGACAGGATGCCGGAGGGCAGCAGGTGCAGCGCGTACTTCTCATCGCCGATGACGACGGTGTGACCGGCGTTGTTGCCGCCGTTGAATTTGACGACCCAGTCGGTGCGCTCACCGAGAAGATCGGTGGCCTTGCCCTTGCCTTCGTCTCCCCACTGGACGCCGACGATCACGATGCCTGGCATGGACTGCTCCCCCGTTTTCGGCCTTCTGGCGCATATCGGACGGTTGCACCGGGAATGCCGGTACACCCCATCCTATCGAGCAGCCCGTGCTGCGCTCCGACGCTGCGCGGGCGGGGCGGGCGGGCGATCATCACGCCCGCCCCGCCGGGCGCATCCGTCAGACCTCGCGGCGGCGGCGGCGCGTCAGCAGCACGATGCCGACGATCACACCCGCGATACCGAAGCCGGACACCCCGAGCACGAGCGCGGAGCTGCCACCGGTCGCGGGCAACGGCTTGTCGAAGCGGTTGTCGACGCCGATCGCGATCGTCGTGTCGGCGCCGATGACCACGCTGGCCGGGTCGGCGGAGTGGCCGGCTGCAGCTCGAGGAAGAGGCGGACCTTGAACACCTCGCCGGGCTTCATGCGGTTGCCGTCCGACGGCCACGTGAACGTGACCGTGCGCCCGTCGGGGCTGAGACCCACCGTGACCTTGTCGGAGAGAAGACCGTCGGCCTGCTTCGTGAACACGGGCGCCGGCGTCGCCAGGTAGTTCAGCTGCGCCGGAAGCGTGTCGTGAGTTCCGAGACGGTGAGGAAGCCGGTGCCGGTGTTCTGGAACGTCAGGTCGAACGGCACGGGCAGAACGTAGTGGATGGATGCGTGGCTATGCGAATCCGGTGACCCCCGCGGCCGTGAGAGCCCGCACCCGCAGGTTGCACCGCCGCCCCTCAGTAGACTGAGGTTCCATGTCGAAGGTCCTTCAGTCCCTGCCCGTCGGCGAGCGCGTCGGCATCGCCTTCTCCGGGGGGCTCGATACCTCCGTCGCCGTCGCATGGATGCGCGACAAGGGCGCCGTCCCGTACACCTACACCGGCGATCTGGGCCAGTACGACGAGGACGACATCGATGCGATCCCCGGTCGCGCCCTGCAGTACGGCGCCGAGAAGTCGCGCCTCATCGACTGCAAGCCGCTGATGGTCGAGGAGGGCCTCGTCGCCCTCGCCTGCGGTGCGTTCCACATCCGCTCGGGCGGGCGCACCTACTTCAACACGACGCCCATCGGCCGCGCCGTCACCGGCACGCTCCTCGTGCGCGCGATGAAGGAAGACGGCGTCGACATCTGGGGCGACGGCTCGACGTACAAGGGCAACGACATCGAGCGCTTCTACCGCTACGGCCTGCTCGCCAACCCGGCGCTGCGCATCTACAAGCCCTGGCTGGATGCCGATTTCGTCACCGAGCTGGGTGGTCGAAAAGAGATGAGCGAGTGGCTCGTCGCGCACGACTTCCCGTACCGCGACTCGGTCGAGAAGGCATACTCCACCGATGCCAACATCTGGGGTGCGACCCACGAGGCCAAGACCCTCGAGCACCTCGACGTCTCGCTCGAGATCGTCGACCCGATCATGGGCGTGCGCTTCTGGGACCCCACCGTCGAGATCGCGACGGAGGACGTCTCGATCACCTTCGAGGCCGGCCGGCCGGTCGCCATCAACGGCGTCGAGTTCGCCGATGCCGTCGCCCTGGTCAGAGAGGCGAACGCGATCGGCGGCCGTCACGGACTGGGCATGAGCGACCAGATCGAGAACCGCATCATCGAGGCGAAGTCCCGCGGTATCTACGAGGCACCCGGCATGGCGCTCCTGTTCATCGCGTACGAGCGCCTCGTCAACGGCATCCTCAACGAGGACACGCTGGCGACGTATCACGAGCAGGGTCGCCGACTCGGCCGCCTCATGTACGAGGGACGCTGGCTGGAGCCGCAGTCGTTCATGCTGCGCGAGTCGATCCAGCGATGGGTGGGCTCTGCCATCAGCGGCACCGTCACCCTGCGCCTTCGCCGCGGGGAGGACTACACGATCCTCGACACCGTGTCGCCGAACCTGTCGTACGCCCCGGAGAAGCTCTCGATGGAGCGCGTCGGAGATTCCGCGTTCGGGCCGACCGACCGCATCGGTCAGCTCACGATGCGCAACCTCGACATCGCCGACTCGCGGGCCCGTCTCGAGCAGTACGCGGGCCTCGGACTCATCGGCGGCGCGACCGCCGAACTGGTCGGCGACCTCGCGTCGGGCGCGTCGGCGCAGATCACCGGACACGTGGCCCCGTTCGACGAGGCGCGCGAACAGCTCGCGGAGGCGGTCGACGAGGCATCCGAGTCGGCGTCGTTCGACTTCGGCGCCGACTGACAGCGCGCCCACGGCGCCCCGAAACTTGCACAGCAGTGTGCAAGTTAATACACTGACCGGGTGACCACCCCCGCACCCCTTCGACGCCCGAGAAAGGATGCCGCCGCCAACCGTGCCGGCATCCTGCAGGCGGCTGCGACCACCCTGGCGCTCGACCCGTCTGCCTCGATCGACCAGATCGCCCGCGCCGCCGGATTGTCACGGCGTGCACTGTATGGACACTTCGACGACCGCCAGGCGCTGCTCACGGAGCTCATCGCCGCGGGCGCCCAGCGCTTCAACGCGATCGCCTCGTCGCTCCACGAGCCGCATCCCCCGCTCGCTCTCGCACGCTTGACGGCGGCCCTGTGGGCGGAGGCCGCCCACGTGCAGGTGGCCGCCGCGCTCGCGCTCGACGACACCCGCCTCGAGCAGACCGCCACCGCACTCGCACCCCTGCGACGCGCGCTCGTCGGTGTCGTCCGCGCCGGTCAGGACGACGGGACCCTCCGCGTCGACATGGCCGCCCCCACTCTCGCCCGTCTCATCGAAGAGACGGCGCGCGCCGCGGTCAGCCGCATCGACGCCTCGTCGCCGATCGCGACCTCGATCGCCGTCCGCGCCGTCCTGAGCATCGCCGGGCTCTCGTGGCGCGAGTCCGAGGCGCTGCTGAACGCCCACCCCGATGTGCTGGAGGCGAACTGATGCGCGTGCGTCTGGATGAGGTGCAGAAGGGGCGCCGCGGCGAGGCCTTGGGCACGACGAGTCTCACCTATCGCAGCGGCCGCGCCACCCTCGCGGTGGCCGAGACGGAGCAGCGCCCCACGGTGTTGGGCCTCATCGCGTCGGGGCGCATGCGCCCGGATGCCGGCACCGTCGCACTCGACGACGCCACCGATCGCCGCGCCCGCAACGCGCTGCGCCGTCGTGTCGCCCTGATCGATGCTCCCGACGTCAGCGAGCCGGCGCCGAACATCGCCGTCGCCGGAGTCGTCGCGGAAGAGCTCATGTTCGCGGGTCTCGCCTCCGATCCGCTGTCCGCGCGACGCTGGCTCGACGATCACAACCTCCGCTCCTTCGCGCGGCTGCCGATCGCCGACCTCGCGCCGTCGCATCGCCTGAGGATCCTCCTCGAGCTCGCGTCGGCGCGTCCCGGCGTCGACGGTCTCGTGCTTGTCTCGCCCGACCGCCACGGCGGTGACCCCGCGCAGTGGTGGGAGCTCGCCGAGGAGTTCGCCGAGCGCGGGTTCGCCGTCCTCGTGATCGCCGGCGAGGCGGCGGCCGCCGCCCTCGCCGACTCCTCGGCATCCCTCACGCAGCGTCCCTCCAGGGCCCGCGTCCTCAAGCCCAGCCGTGTGCGCCTGCGCACCACCGCACCCCTGGCCGGAGGCCACCGATGAAGATCCCTGCCATGATCGCTGCCGAGCTGCGGCGCCTGACGGCCACGCGAATGTCGGTCATCGCCCTCATCGCGCTCATGCTCGTCCCCGTGCTCTACGGCGGCCTGTACCTGTGGGCCAACCAGGACCCGTACGGGCATTTCTCCGAGGTTCCCGTCGCGCTGGTCGATCTCGACGAGGGGTCGGGGACCGGCGGCGATGCGGCGCAGTACGGCAGCCAGGTCTCACAGCAGCTGATCGACGGTCACGCGTTCGATTGGCGTGCCATGAGCGAGGCGGACGCCGCAACCGCCCTGCACGAGGGGACGGTCGACTTCATCGTCACGATCCCCTCGGACTTCTCCGCGGCCCTCGTCTCCTCCGGCGGCTCCGCACCGCGCCAGGCGACCATCGGCCTGCAGACCAACGACGCCAACAACTACCTCGCATCGACCATCGGCACCCAGGCCGTCGAAAAGATCCGCCGCTCGGTCGCCGAGCTCGTCGGCCAGGAGGCGGCTTCGCGCCTGCTCGGCGGCCTCGCCGACATCCGCGTGCAGCTCGTGCAGGCGGCCGACGGCGCCACGACGCTGGCCGACGGCGCCTCCCAGGTCGCGAACGGCAGCACGACCCTCGCCCAGGGCACGGCGACCCTCGCCCAGGGCGCGGGGACGCTCACCGACGGCGCGAACCAGGTCGCCTCGGGCGCCGCGCAGGTCGCCGACGGAGCGAGCCGCGTCTCCGCCGGCACGGCGACGCTCGACGGCTACGCCGATCGTGCGGCATCCGCGGGGCAGCAGGTGGTCGCCGCCCTCCCGCAAGCTCGCGCCGACATCGCGACGCTGCTGGCCGACCGCGGCGTCGACCAGGCCACGATCGACCGGGTGCTCGCCGCGCTCGATCCCATCGGCGATGCCGCGGTGACGGGCAACGACCGTCTCCAGGCCGCGGTGTCACAGGTCGACCAACTGGCCGACGGGGCCGCGCAGGTGGCCTCCGGCGCGGCGCAGGTGTCGTCGGGCGCCGCCCAGGTCGCCTCGGGCGCAGGCGCTCTGGCCGACGGGGCGAACCAGGCGGCGACGGGAGCCGCGACACTCTCATCGGGCGCGGGCCAGGTGGCCGGCGGCGCGTCGCAGCTGCGCGACGGTCTGGCTTCGGGGGTGCAGGCGATTCCCTACACGGATGCCGCGACCCGCGACGCCCAGGCGAAGACCATCGCCGATCCGGTCGCGGTGAGTTCGAGTGCGCAGACCTCCGCGGGCGATTACGGTGCCGGGCTCGCGCCGTTCTTCGCCGCACTCGCCGGCTGGATCGGCATCTACGCCCTCTTCCTCATCGTCAAGCCGATCTCGCGCCGAGCGGTCACGGCGCTGCGCTCACCGGTCCGAGTCACCATCGCGGGCTGGCTCACCCCGGCTCTCCTGGGCAGCGTCGGCATGGTCGCGCTGTTCGGCGTGCTGTCGTTAGCCCTCGGCTTCCGGTTCGCGAACCCACTCGGCACTCTCGGCATCCTGATGCTCGCCTCCTTCACCTACGCGGCGATCATCCTGGCGCTGAACGTCTGGCTGGGCTCGGTGGGCCAGTTCGTCGGTCTCGTGCTGATGGTGCTGCAGCTCGTGACGGCGGGAGGCACCTTCCCCTGGCAGACGCTGCCGGCACCGCTGGCGGCACTGCACCACGTGCTGCCGATGGGCTACGTGGTCGACGCGATGCGCCAGCTGATGTACGGCGGTGACCTCGCCCGTGTGGGCACGGACATCGGCGTGCTGCTGCTGTGGCTCGGCGGGGCGCTGGCGCTGGCGGCGGTGGGGGTGACCCGGATGACCCACCGCCGCACGCTCCGCGACCTGCAGCCGAGTCTCATCGGGTAGGGCGCGGCGCGGACTCCGCCCGCCCTCCCGCGCCACGTTCCGTATTCAGTCCACGAGAGCACATCGACCAGCCCCACCCGCGGGATTCCGGGTCGGCCGGCCGAGCGTGAGCCGGCGGAGACTGAAGACGGAGCACGGAGGCAGGCGGAGGCAGGCGGGCGCATCCGCGCGTCGTCCCGACCGGCGGCGACCCGCAGGCCTCTACGATCGGAAGGGACCCGGAGGAGACTCAATGGCGACCAGCGCTCGGCAGTTCGACGGCGAGCGATCATCCGCCACTTTCGGCGGCTCGCGGCGGACTCGCCGTCCGCGACACGACGCCGGGGCGGGGCGGGCATGACCGACGTCGAGGTGGTGGGATCGGGCCCCAACGCCCTGGCCGCCGCGGTCACGCTCGCGCGGGCGGGCCTGTCGGTGCGGGTCTTCGAACGGATGGCACAGCTCGGCGGCGGAGCCCGCACCGCCGAGACGGTGGCACCCGGGTTCCGCCACGACACCTGCTCAGCCGTGCATCCGCTCGCGCTCGCCTCTCCCTTCTTCCGCGCGTTCGGGCTCGCGCGGCGCGTGGAGTTCGTCACGCCGGAGATCTCGTTCGCGCATCCCTTGAGCCCCGCCGTCGGCGGCTCCGGCATCGCGTACCGCGACCTGGAGCGCACCGTCGACGGCCTCGGCCGTGACGGTGCCGCCTACCGACGGTTGATCGCCCCTCTCGCCAGCCGCGCGCGGGAGATCGCCCGGTTCACGGGGTCCCCGCTGCTGCGCGTGCCGCCGCATCCGCTCGTCACCGCCCGCTTCGGTGTGCGCGCGCTCGTCCAGGGCAGCGCCGCGTGGGATGCGCCGTTCACCGGCGCCGTCGCACCGGCCATGATCACCGGTGTCGCCGCCCACGCGATCGCGCCGCAGCCGAGCCTGGTCGCCGCGGCCGCCGGGCTCGCCCTGCAGACACACGCGCACGCGGGCGGTTGGCCGATCCCGATCGGCGGATCCCAGGCGATCTCGGACGTTCTGGCCGACGACCTTCGCGCACACGGCGGCGAGATCGTGCTCGATCATGAGATCACCTCGCTCGAGGAGCTGCACGCCCGCGCGGTGGTGCTCGACGTCACACCGCGAGCGCTCGTGCGGCTCGCCGGCGAACGGATGCCGGGGCCCTATCGACGACGCCTGGAGCGGTTCCGCTACGGCAGCGGCTCCGCGAAAGTGCAGTTCGCCCTGTCGGGGCCGGTCCCCTGGGCCGACGAACGGATCGCCGGAGCCGGCACCGTGCACATCGGAGGCACGCGTGCCCGGATCGCCGCGGCCGAGCGCGACGTGCTCGCCGGGCGACACGCGGCATCCCCCTATGTGCTCGTCTCGCAGCCGTCGGTCTTCGACTCCACCCGCGCACCGGAAGGCCACCACGCCCTCTGGGCGTACACGCACGTGCCGGCCGGTTCGACAGTGGACCAGACCGAGGCCGTGATCCGGGCGATCGAGAACGTCGCACCCGGGTTTCGCGATGTGATCATCGCGTCGCACAGTACGACCGCCGCCCAGCTCGAAGCCGACAACCCGAACTACATCGGCGGCGACATCGCAGCCGGCGCCGCGACCCTGCGTCAGCTGCTCGCGCGCCCCGTCCTCAGCACCGAGCCGTGGCGCACGCCGCTGCCGGGCGTCTACCTCTGCGGGGCCGCGACGAGTCCCGGTCCGGGGGTCCACGGCCAGTCCGGATGGTTCGCGGCGTGCAGCGTCCTGCAGCACGAGTTCGGAATGCCGCACACGCCCTCGCTCGCGCCCTGAGATCCCTGCTCCGGCCGCGTCAGCGCGTCGGCATCACCTTCTCGAAACGGAAGCCCCGGTCTTCACCGTCGAAGCTCTCATCCGGTCGATCCGCTGCATCCGGCTCCTCGAGCGGGCCGGGATGCGGGTGGCCCTCGTGGAAGAACTCGACCGCGTGAAAGCCGCAGACGTTGATGTAGAAGTGGATGTTGCGCACCTCGAAGTGTGGCGTGAAGGTCTCCCAGACGCGGGTGTCGGGGTAGCGCTCCTCGATCGCGCGCCACGCCCGCCGACCGAGTCCCTTGCCCTCGCGGCCGGCATCGATGAAGAACAGCTCCAGCGCCCGGCGGCCCGCCTCGCGGCCCGGAACGACGACGGCCCCTCCGACGCGTTCGCCGTTCTCGAGCAGGTGCAGCACCTCGGCATCGGGAGCATCGAACGACTCTGCGAGCTCACGATCGCTGGGAATGGGTTCCGTGCTGGGCTGCCCCGTCTCCTTCTCCACGGCGGGGGCGAAGGCCGCCTGAATGCGCCGACCGACGTCGGCGAGGTCGTCGCGGATCGCCGGCTCGAGCGTCAGGGATGGCGTGTTCGCGGTTGTCATGATTCGTGCCTCTCTCACGCGGTTCTTCCAGTCGATCAGCACGCCGCGTCGGCCGCATCGCCCGAGCGTCCGGACCTTCCCGCCGATCGGGGGACTCGGCCTCGGACCGAGGGGAGGGATGCCGGGGCCGGACCTGTGACCCCCCAGTTGACGGTCCGGTCCCCGACTCGTCCAGTGTGGCGGCGATGCCGGACGTGTGCGCCGTTGTCCACAAGTGCCGCCGGCAGCGCCCGCGCATCCGCCGATGGGGAGGAGTTCTCGCGCTCAGCCGCCCGCCGCAGGGGGCGTGCGACGGGCCTCGTCGAGCTCGTCGACGTACAGCGAGCGTTCGTCGATCGTGCCGTTGCGATAGGCCTGGCGTCCGACCATGTGCGCCGACAGCGGCGCGGTGGCCAGCTGCGTCATCACCACGGGGACGAGGAAGGCGACCACCGGCCAGCTCCGCAGCGACAGCGCGATCGCGAGGCAGATGAGAATGAGCCCGAGCACCTGCGGCTTCGTCGCGGCATGCAGCCGCGTCGGCACATCGCGAAAGCGTAGCAGCCCGATCGCCGCCGTGACGCACAGCAAACCGCCGATGAGCACGAGCACGAGGGCCGCGATGTCGAGGAGATCGTTCATCGGCCGGTGTTGTCCCTTCGTGCGACGAAGCGCGCCACCGCGATGGAGCCGAAGACACCGACGGCGGCGATGATGAGCAGCGCCGGCAGCGACCGGGTGTGGTGGTTGATCACCATGTCCGCGCCCAGGGCGCACATGACGAGCGTCAGCAGCACGTCCGATGCCACGGCGCGGTCGAGGATCGACGGCCCCACGATGATGCGCCACAGCGTGAGAAGGCCCGCCGCCGTGAAGACGACGTAGATGGCGATGATGAGAACGGTCATCGAGGTGCGCCGCCTTCCCGCGGCGAGCGCGCACCGATCTGCTGAATGGCCCGCAGCTGGGCGCGCGAGCCGACGGCCCGCACGATCCGCGACTCCCAGCCCTGCACCGCGCGTCGCTGGTTCTCGACGTCGCGATCCGACGAGACGCCGAGGACATGCAGGAAGAGGATGCGGCGGTCACGGTCGACGTCAACGATCAGCGAGCCCGGGATGAGCGAGGCGGTCACCCCGACGTGCGCCATGATCAGGTCGTCGTCGGTGCGCAGCGGCACCGCGATCACCGCGGTGCCCGGATAGCGCCGCGGATTGAGGGTCTGCCACGCGACGAGCAAGGATCCACGGATCAGAGCGAGGAAGAACATCACCACGAAGACGAGGCCATACCAGAGGTTCACCCGTCCCGACAGCTCGACCGCCGGCAGTCGGAACACGCGGGTCACCACGAGCGCCACGACGACGCCGGTCACGGCGGCGAGCACCGTGAACTGACCCCACAGCAGCATCCACAGGGCGACCAGCCACACGAAGAAGGGAAGCTGGCGCCAGACGGCGGCGGCCACCGATGATGTCGGGCTCACGATCCGCCCCCATCGTCGAGCTGCACGAGCGTGACGGGCGTGAGCAGCGCATCGCCGATGCTCGCGCACAGCGTGTAGAGAGGACCGGCGAAGACCGTGAGGGCGACGGTGACCGCGACCATCCCCGCCGTCGTGGCGGTCATGATGCGCGGGATGACGCGGCGGGCGCCTTCGTCATCGGCCGCCGGGGCATCGCCGAGGTACGAGATGCGG
Source organism: Microbacterium sp. SCN 69-37 (assembly GCF_001724435.1). NCBI lineage: Bacteria > Bacillati > Actinomycetota > Actinomycetes > Micrococcales > Microbacteriaceae > Microbacterium > Microbacterium sp. SCN 69-37. Next base: position 78,529 of record NZ_MEEL01000020.1, on the reverse strand, counting down.
TCGACGACACCGGTCTCCTCCGTGTGGTCGTCGTCCTCGCGCCAGAAGGCGAGGTTCCACGCGCGCATGAGGGTGTACAGGGTGAGCAGCGAGGTGACGATGCCGCCGACGATCAGGATGTACATGAGCGGCGTGCCGACCTCGGCCGCGGCGTCGAACAACGCGAGCTTTCCGATGAAGCCCGAGAACGGCGGCAGGCCGCCGAGGTTGATCGCCGGGATGAAGAACAGCACCGCCAGCAGGGGTGCGGCACGCATCAGACCCTTCACCTTCAGGATCGACGTCGAGCCGGCACGACGCTCGACGAGGCCGACCGCGAGGAAGAGCGTGGTCTGCACGATGATGTGGTGGACCATGTAGTAGATGGTCGCGCCGAGGGCGAGGGGCGTCGCGATCGCGAGCCCGAACACGAGGTAGCCGACGTGGCTGACGAGCGTGAACGACAGGATGCGCTTGAGCTCGGCTTGCGCCAGCGCGCCGAGGACGCCGACGATCATCGTCGCCAGCGCGACGATCAGCAGCAGGGTGTTGACGTCGTTGTCGCGGAAGATCTGCGTCTCGGTGCGGATCATCGCGTAGACGCCGACCTTCGTCAGCAGTCCCGCGAAGACCGCGGTGACGGGGGCCGGCGCGGTCGGGTACGAGTCGGGCAGCCAGAACGACAGAGGGAACACGGCAGCCTTGATGCTGAACGCGAGCAGCAGCATGAGGTGCAGGACAAGCTGCGTCGAATCCGGAAGCTCCGTCATCCGCTCGGCCAGCTGTGCGATGTTCACGGTGCCCAGGGCCCCGTAGATGGCGGCGATGGCGGCGAGGAAGAGGATCGAGGAGACGAGCGAGACGACGATGTAGACGACCCCGGCGCGGATGCGCGACTCCGTGGAGCCGAGGGTGATGAGCACGTAGGAGGCGACCAGCAGGATCTCGAAGCCGACGTAGAGGTTGAAGAGGTCGCCCGCGATGAACGCGTTGAAGATACCCGCCGACAGGATGAGGTACGAGGGGTGGAAGATCGTCACGGGGGTGTCGTCGTCGCCGTCGGCCGCACCCTGCCCGACGGAGAAGAGCAGAACCGCGAGCAGCACGATGCTCGAGATCACGACGAGCAGCGCCGCGAGTCGATCGACGTACAGCACGATCCCGAACGGGATCGGCCAGCCGCCCACCGACACGGCGATCGCCTGCCCCGACGAGTCGACGGTGTACAGGAGCACGGCGGCGATCGCCGCCACGAGCGTCAGCGTGATGACCGAGACACCGACCTGGACGCGGCGCTGGCGACCGAAGACGAGCGCGATGCCCGCGCCGAGCAGCGGCAGGGCGACGAGAAGGGGAACCAGAGCGCTCACCGCGCATCACCCCCGTCTCGGCCGTCTCGACCCGGGCGATCGACGGGTGCGTCGTCGCGGATGCCGTCGAGGTCGCGGTGGTGCAGCACCGTGATCGGGGCCGTCTCGGTGCCGATGAAGTCGGTCGTCGCATCCTCGTCGTCGTCTTCGATGGACGTCTCGTCGTCCATCTCGTCCTCTTCGACCGCACCGCGATCACGCACGGCGATGTCTTCCTCATCGTCGACCACCGTGTCGGCCTGGCCCAACTGCCAGGAGCGGTAGATGAGCGCGAGCAGGAAGGCCGAGACGGCGAAGGTGATGACGATCGCCGTGAGCGTCAGCGCCTGCGGCAGTGGGTCGCTCATCTCATCGACGTCACCCGCGCCGAAGAAGGGGGCGATGCCGGGGCGGCCCATGACGACCAGCAGGAACAGGTTGGTCGCGTTGCCCAGCAGCAGGAAGCCGATCAGCACGCGGGTGAGGCTGCGCTCGAGCATCGCGTAGGCGCCGCACGCGAAGAGGGCGGCCATGATGACGATGAGAACGGCCGAGACGGTCACGAGACCATCACCCCCCGCTCGCGAACTTCCTGCGTCTGCCGGTCGACCTCGCCACCGAGCGAACGCAGCACGTCGAGCACGAGGCCGACCACAACGAGGTAGACGCCGATGTCGAACAGGGTCGACGTCACGAACTCGATGTGACCGATGATCGGGATCTCCGCCTCCCAGAACACGCTCTTCAGCGGCGGCAGACCGAACAGCAGCGGCAGCACCGCCGTGGCGACGGCGAGCGCCATCCCGGCGCCGAGCAGACGCCCGGCATCCGTGGGGGCCGCCGCACCGAGCTCGTATCGCCCGCCCGCCACGTAGCGCATGACGAGCGCCATGCCGGCGACGAGCCCTCCCGCGAAGCCTCCGCCGGGGAGGTTGTGACCGGCGAAGAGCAGGTAGATCGACACGACGATGATCGTGTGGAAGAGGATCCGCACGATGACCTCGAGCAGGATCGACCGGTTCTCCGGGCGCACCTTCTGGCCGCCCACGAGCCATGTCTGACGCGTGCTGTCGGGATCGCTTCCGCGGGGCCGCGGTCCCTCCGCCGTTTCGATGAGGGGACGTCGCGTGCGGGTGACGCCCGTCGGCAGCGCCGAGATCGACCGGGAGATGAGATCGGAGCGGTGGGTGACGAACACGAGCGAGGCCACACCGGTGGCGGCGAGGATCAGGACCGACAGCTCTCCCATCGTGTCCCAGCCGCGCAGGTCGACGAGGGCCACGTTCACGACGTTCTTCCCGTGTCCGAGCTCGTAGGCGAGGTCGGGGAAACGCTCGGAGATCGGCGTCGCCACGCGCGCTCCGGTCGCGACCATCGCGACCATCGCCATCGTCGCGCCGACCGCGATGGCGAGGATCGCCCGGAGGATCGGCTTGACGGAGGCATTGTGCTCCCCCAGGCGCGCGGGGATCCGACGCAGCACCAGCGCGAACGCCACGAGGGTGACCGTCTCGACGAGGATCTGCGTCAGCGCGAGGTCGGGCGCACCGCTGGTTGCGAACAGGGCGACCATGCCGAGTCCGGTCGCCGAGACCAGCACGACGCCGGTGTAGCGCTTTCGGGCCCGCACCGCGAAGATCCCCGCGATGATCATGATCGGCGCGACCACCAGCTGCATGGGCGTCTGCCAGGCGTCGAGCGAGATCTGCCAGTCGCCGCTGGCGAACAGTGCCGTGCCCTCGGCCGCCACGAACACGACGAAGATCGTGCCGACGTAGACCGGCAGCGACCCGCGCTGAGTGAAGGTCGTGGTCCACACCGCGATGCGCGCGATCAGGCGGAGCACCAGGTTGTAGACATCGGCGGCGGTGAACGGCAGCAGGCGACGCGGCATGCGCCCCGTGCGCTGTGCGATCGTGAATACCAGCGCGCCCAGGGCGATGCTGCCCAGCGACAGGAACAGGGCCGGCTCCCATCCGTGCCAGAGCGCCAGGTGGTACGGATATCCGCCGGCGGTGGGGAGCGTGTCGGCGTAGCCGGAGAAGGCGTGATCGAGCAGCGGTGCCGTGAAGCCGGCGGCGAGAGTCAGGACGGCCAACAGGATCGGCGCCGCGAGGAAGCCCAGCGGCGGATCGGGCCATTGCGTGGCAGGGCGGGCCGCGCCGTCGGCATCCTTCTTCGTCCAGAAGGCGCCCCACACGAAACGCAGACCGTACGCGGTCGTGAGGATCGAGCCGAGAAGGATGCCGAGCAGAGGGATGAGCGCATCAGGGCGCGTGCCGCCTTCGAGCAGCGAGCTGAGCACCGCCTCTTTCGCAACGAAACCGACGGTGGGGGCGAATCCCACCATCGATGCGACAGCGATGATCGAGACCACCGCGAGCGTGGGTGCCTGGCGCCCCACGCCGGACAGTTCACCGATGTCACGGGTCGACAGCTGACGGTCGATGACGCCGACCACGAGGAAGAGCGCCGATTTGAAGAGCGCGTGGCCGATCAGCAGCGCGAGGCCCGCGAGCGCGGAGTTGCGCTCTCCGTAGCCCAGCACGACCGTGAGCATGCCGAGCTGGCTCACCGTGCCGAACGCGAGGATGCGCTTGAGATCGGATTCGCGCAACGCCTGGAAGCCGCCCAGCAGCATCGTGAAGATTCCCAGACCGATGACGATCGGTCGCCACAGCTCGTTCTCGGCGAACGCCGGCGCGAGCCGGGCGATCAGATAGATGCCGGCCTTGACCATCGCGGCCGCATGCAGATACGCGCTCACGGGCGTGGGCGCGGCCATCGCACCGGGGAGCCAGAAGTGGAAGGGGAAGATGGCCGATTTGCTGAGCGCACCGACCAGCAGCAGAACGATCGCGGTGGCGAGCAGTCCGTCACTTCCCGGCCGCAGGGCCGCCGCATCGCTCACGATCGCGGTGATGCTGTTCGTGCCGTAGATCACCGAGAGCATGACCGCGCCGACGAACATCACGAGTCCGCCGAGTGTCGTGACGAGCAGGGCCTGGAGGGCGGCTCGTCGGCTCGCGCCGCGCGCGTGGTAGAAGCCGATGAGCAGGTAGGACAGGATGCTGGTGATCTCCCAGAACATCACGAGCACGATGATGTCGTCCGTCAGGACGAGTCCGTACATCGCCCCCGCGAACCCGAGGAGCACCGCGGCGAACAGGCCGACGCCCTGCGTCTTGCCGTCGAAGTACCAGCGGCAATACAGCAGGACGAGCGCTCCCACCCCGGTGACGATGAGCGTGAGGACCCAGCTGAGGGTGTCCATGCGCATCGAGAGATCGATGCCGAGTTGGGGGATCCAAGGGAGGGACTCGGCCGGCACCCGACCGGCGATGACCTCGGGCGTGGCCATGGCGGCGTGGACGAAGGCCACGACCGGCAGCAGCGCTGCGACGAAGAATGCTCGCGAGCCGATTCGCCCGACCAGCCACGGCAGCGCCAGCGGAATCACCGCGAACGCAGCCAGGAACACGAGCAATCTGGCCTCCTGACGGGTCGCGGGGGTCGCAAGGCCAGTCTACCGGGCGCCTGGTGTCACCCGGCGCGCGAGGTCGTATTACCGATGCGGAATGTGGAAGTGAGGTCGACCGACTCCGGTTCACGCCCGTCGAGCATCGCAGCGATCGCGGCGCCTGCCGCGCGGCCCTTGACCGTCGCGGGCTGGACGAGCGTGGTCAGCTCGTAGGGGGCGAGCCCGTCGACGGGAACGCCGTCGAACCCGGTGACGCTGACGTCCTGGGGCACGCGCAGACCGGCATCCTCGGCGGCGCGGATGACACCGGCGGCCAGAAGGTCGCTCTGCGCGATGACGGCGGTGGGCCGGGTGCGCGGGTCGGCGAACAGCACGCGCCCCGCGGCGAATCCGTCGTCGATGGAGCTGCCCGCGCACGCGAAGGCCGGCGCGTCGGGGAAGACGTCACGAGCTCCCTGAAGACGATCGCGCGTCACGTCGACCGCGATCTCGGCGTCCGGCGCGATCCACCCGACCGTGCCGGCGGCGTCCTGCCACAGCGTGACGATCGCGACGCGGGTGTGGCCGAGATCGCGGACGTGCTGCGCCGCCCGCCGCTGCGCGTCACGGTTGTCCAGAGCGATGCGGGGAATGCCCTCGCCGGCGTCTCCTTCGACCACCACGACGGGGATGCCGCGGGCCTGGACGATCGGCAGCGACGCGCGGAGCGACCCATCGCAGCCGATGAGCACCGCGGCGTCGATGGACGCCGTCGTCAGGGTGGGGGCGTTCTCGATGTCGAGCTCGGCGTCGCGGCGTAGGAGGAGGAGGCCCGCACCGAGGGGGGCGACGGCTTCGGCGAGCCCGTCCATCAGGAGTCGCTGGACGGGGTCGACGAACATGAAATTCAAGGATGAACCGACGACGACGGCGACGATGCCGCTGCGGCCCAGACGCAGCGAGGCGGCGCGGGGGTCGGGCCCGGTGTAGCCGAGGGAGTCGGCGGCCTCGATGACCCGCAGTCGCGTGGTGTCCGAGACCGGGGTCTTGCCGCTGAAGACGACGGAGGCCGTCGACGGCGAGACGCCCGCGACGCGGGCGACGTCGGCGATGGTGGCCCGGCGGTTCGTCACTCCCCGATGCTAACCCGCGTCGAATCGTTTCGGGCCGGGGATCGGGGATGTGGCGCGCTCGTCGTCGAGGCATCGAATCGATTCGAGAAATGTGGATACAGTGAGGGGGTGATCTCACGCTCCCGCCTCGACCGCCGCCAGCTCGTCCGCTGGCGGACCTCGATCTTCACGCTGTTCCTCCTGTGCGGCGTGACCTTCGCGTCCTGGGCGTCGCGGCTGCCGGCCGTCAAGCAGAACCTCGCGATCGACGACTTCGAGGTCGGCATCCTGCTGTTCGCCATGGGTGTCGGCTCGCTCATCGGCGTGATGTCGGCCAACGTCGTGGTCGTTCGCTGGGGCGCCAAGCGCGGACTGTCCGTCACGATCGTGGGCATCGCCATCGGCCTGTTCCTGGCCGCGCTGGGAGTGGACGCGCTGTCGTCCTATCCCCTGACGGTGATCGGATTGGCGACCCTCGGCCTGTGCTTCGGCGCCACGGACGTCATGATGAACGTCGAGGCGGCCGAGGTCGAGCAGGCGTTCGAGCGCACTCTCATGCCGCTTTTCCACGCGTTCTTCAGCCTCGGCACCGTCGCAGGCGCCGGTATCGGCGTCGCGATGACGGCCTGGGGCGTCGGTGCATCGTGGCACCTCGGCACCGTGGCCGTTGTCTGGCTCGTGATCACGGCCAACGCGCTGCGATCCATCCCCCTGCAGGCGCAGGTCACGGTCGACCCCGATGCCGCGTCTCCGGCGCGCCGTGAGCGTCTGCACGCCGCGCTCGAGGTCTGGCGCGATCCGCGCACCTACGCGATCGGCGCCATCATCCTCGGCATGGCCTTCGCCGAAGGCAGTGCGAACGACTGGCTGACGATCGCGGTCGTCGACGGTCACAACGGGTCGGAGGCCACCGGAGCGGTCTTCCTCACGGTCTTCTCCGTCGCGATGACGGTGTTCCGCGCGGTGGGCGGCCCGCTCGTCGACCGCATCGGTCGCGTGTGGACCCTGCGCGCCCTGTCGGTGGCCGCCGGGGTGGGCCTGGTCGTCTTCATTCTCGCGCCGAACATTCCGATCGCCTTCATCGGCGTCGCCCTGTGGGGCGCCGGCGCGTCGCTGGGCTTCCCCCTCGGCATGTCGGCTGCGGCCGACGATCCTCGCAGGGCCGCGGCGTCCGTCTCCGCAGCGGCGACCATCGGCTACGTCGCCTTCCTCTGCGGACCGCCGGTGCTCGGCTGGGTCAGCCACCAGATCGGCATCCTGAACACCCTCTGGATCATCGTCGGGCTCATCGCCATGAGCGGCTTGGCATCCGGCGCCGCCAAGCCGATCGCGGGGTCGAAGGTGGGCGCGGGCCACCACTGAGGCGGTCGCTCTCCCCGGGATGCCGCGAGGGTCACCTGTGGGTAGATCGAACAAATGTCCGAAGGTCGCCGTACACTCGGGGTATGACGGAGATCGCGCCGGGGGGCGTCATCGAGACCGACAGCGGCGGCCGGTTCGTGGCTGTACTGTCGGGTCTCGTTGCGGACACTGAGGCGGTGGCTCGCGCTGTGACGGCGGCGCAGGTCGCGGAGGTGCGGGTGCTGGCGCGGGCGGGTCAGCTCGCGGAGCGGGAGGCGGCGGCACAGGCGGGGGTCGGTGCGGGAGCACGACATGGTGTTGCGCTCGATCGCGGCGGAGCTGGGTGGGGTGCTGCGGGTGACCGATCGGACGGTGCAGCAGCGGATCGGTGAGGCGCGTGAACTCGTCGAAAGCTACCCCGCGACCCTCGACGCGTGGGAGGCGGAGCGGATCACGCGTGGTCATGTGCGGGTGATCGTGGATGCCGGCGGGCTCGTTCCCGCCGAGCGGCGGGCGGAGTTCGAAGCGGAGGCGATCCGGCTCTGTGAGGGGGATACGCCCAACCGGGTGCGGGCGGCGGTGGAGATTCTCGCCGAACGCACCGCGGAGCGTTCCTTCACCGAGCGCCACCGCACGGCGAGCGCGTGCCGCCGGGTCCGGGTGATCCCCGGGGCTGATGGCATGTCCGACCTCGTCGCGACAGTGCCGACGGTCATCGCCCACGGCATCCTCGACCGTCTTACGCAGCAGGCGATGGTGATCGCCGACAGCCGCCATCACGAGGGCGACGGCGTTGGCGATGGCGATACGCGGACGATGGCTCAGATTCGCGCCGACGTGCTCAGCGACATGCTGCTCACCGGCAGCCCGACCGTCGACCCCAGCGCGGTCGGCGACCGGCCCGGGGCCCTGGGCGCGATCCGTGCGCAGGTTCAGGTCATCGTCCCCGCACTCACCCTGCTCGACGCCGACGACGGACCCGCCGACCTCGTCGGACGTACCCCGGTCGACGCCGACACCGCCCGCGCTCTCGCCGCAAACGCGCCCACGCTCACCCGGATCCTCACCGACCCGGTAGAGCGGACCGTCCTCGCCGTCGATCGGTACCGCACCGCACAGTCGCAGCGCCGATTTCTCCGCGCCCGCGACCAGCACTGCCGGTTCCCCGGATGCCGACGGGCCGCGATCCGCTGCGAGATCGACCACACCGTCGACCACGCGCAGGGCGGCCCCACTGCCCTCTGGAACCTCGCCCACCTGTGTCAGCGGCACCACTCGATGAAGCAGTTCACCTCCTGGAGAGTGCGACAACACCCCGGCGGCATCCTCGAATGGACCTCACCCACCGGACGGGTCTACCGAGAAGACGCCCCCGTCCCCCTCGTGGCGTTCACGGTCGACCCACCACCGCATGCACCAGCGGAATCCGTGCCACCCTTCTGAGCGACCGCGCGGGTTCTCCCCGCGCGCCCTGCGAGACTGGACGGGTGCGTCTCATCATCGCCCGCTGCTCCGTCGACTACTCCGGACGGCTGAACACCCATCTTCCGCTGGCGACTCGCCTGATCATGATCAAGGCCGACGGGACCGTCGCGTTCCATCGAGACATCCAGCACGCCCCGCTCAACTGGATGAGCCCCCCGTGCACCCTCAGCGTCGAGGCGCCGGATGCCGAGTCGGCGTCGGCCGGCGTGATCGAACACTGGCGGGTCACCCACGCGAAGACCGGCGATGCCCTGCTCGTGCGGATCTACGAGGTGCTGCACGACTCGTCGCACGAGCTCGGCGTCGATCCCGGCCTGCAGAAGGACGGTGTCGAGGCCGACCTGCAGCGGCTGCTCGCCGAGCAGGTCGACGTGATCGGGGAGGGTCTCACTCTCGTGCGCCGGGAGTTCCCGACGGCGATCGGCCCCGTCGATCTGCTGCTGCGCAACCCGGACGGCGGCACGATCGCGGTCGAGGTCAAACGCCGCGGCGACATCGACGGTGTTGAGCAGCTCACCCGGTACCTCGAGCTGCTCAACCGCGACCCCCACCTCGCGCCGGTGGCAGGAGTGTTCGCCGCCCAGGAGATCAAACCGCAAGCCAAGACGCTCGCCGGCGACCGCGGCATCTGCTGCGTGACACTCGACTACGAGGGTATGAAGGGCGTCGAATCGGGCGCGCCGCGACTGTTCTGACAGCACCCTAGGCTGGACCCATGACGATGCGATCCCCTTTCACGTGCGTGCTCTGGGACGTCGACGGGACCCTCGTCGATGCTTCCGACGGCATTCTCCGCCGTCTCACGACCGCCCTCGAGCACTTCGGCAAGCCCGCGCCGACGCGTGACGAGCTCGTGCATTGGATCGGTCCGCCGATGTTCAACTCGTTCCAGGACAACGTCGGCATGACACCGGAACAGGCCACCGAGGCCGTCGCGTACTACCGCACCCTCGGCAAGGCCGACGGGTACACCACGGGAGCGCGGCTCTACCCGGGAGTGGCCGAGATCATCGCCGACCTCGACACCGCACGCATCGCTCAGGCGACCGCGAGTTCGAAGCCGGAGGTGCAGGTCGTCGCCCTCATGGAGCACTTCGACCTGGCGCCGCACATGACGGCGATGGTGGGCTCCACCCCCGATGAGAAGACGCTCGCGTCGAAGTCCGACATCGTCGCCGAAGCCCTCCGCCGCCTACACGCGGCCGGAGTCGACACGAGCCGTCCGGTCCTCATCGGCGACCGTCACCACGACGTCGAGGGCGGCGCCGCACAGGGGGTGCCGGTGATCTTCGTGCGCTGGGGTTTCAGCTGGCCACACGAGGCCGATGGCGCGTCCGCCGCCGTGGAAGATGCGGCGCAGCTGCGGGCACTGCTGCTCATCGACGAAGAGTCCGCGTCTCACGCCGACTGAGCTCGGCCGAGAAAGAGGGGCGCTGCGCGGCGATCGCCGCTGCCGCCGTCGGCGCCGAGCACATCGTGCGGCTCGATCTGGAGTGATCCTCGCTCACGACGAACGAGCCGCCGTCACACAAGGTGCGGACGACGGCTCGTTCCGACGTGAAAACGGCCCGCTCGAAAGCGGGCCGTCGAACTCACAGGGGTCGGATGTTCTCCGCCTGCAGGCCCTTGGGGCCCTGGGCGATCTCGAACTCGACGCGCTGGTTCTCCTCGAGCGAGCGGTAGCCGCCCGACTGAATGGCGGAGTAGTGGGCGAAGACGTCAGCGCCGCCCTCATCGGGAGCGATGAACCCGAAGCCCTTCTCCGAGTTGAACCACTTGACGGTACCGCTGGTGCTCATGAACTGCCTTACTGACGTGCGATGACGACGCGAGTGCGCCGACGGGCTCCACGCTAACGGTCGGCATGGCCTCGCGCAGTATCAGATGAGACAAGGTGACACAAACGTTGCAAGAACACAGCCAAAGGTGGCAAGCCTGACACGCTCCCGCGGCGGGCGGCGGCGGCCGTACACTCGTCTCTGAGATGACCCGAACCGTCTCACCAAGATGTCTGCTTATCTACACCCGATCGATCACAACGATCTGACCACTGGCGTGAGCCTGAGCGATGAGGTCTACGCGCGCATCGGCGCGGCCATCGTCGATGGCTCCCTCGCGCCCGGAGAACGGCTGCGCGACGTCGACATCGCGACACAGCTGGGCATTTCGCGCACTCCCGTGCGAGAGGCTCTGCAGCGTCTGGAGCGTTTCGGCCTCGTCGAGATCGCCGTCGGGCGCTACACCCGCGTGTCCGTGCCCGACGAGCGCGTGCGACGCGAAACCGGAGTGTTCACCGCCTACCTCATGGGCAACGCGATCCGTCTCGCGCTCGCCAACGCCACCGACGACGAGCTCGACGACATCGTCGCGGTGGCCGGCACCGTCGTCGACAGCGCGGCGCACCGCGACATCGCGTCGCTGTTCTCCCGCTGTACGCAGATGTTCGAGCTCATGACCCGCGCCACCCACAACACGGTGTTCATCGGCGTCGTTCGCGAGGTGGCGCTGGCGATCGAGCGGAATCTGCGCGGTTGGGACCCGTTCCTCACGGCAGCGGCCGGTCGCGTCGACCTCTTCGACGCGCTGCGACGCCAGCTCGCCGAGCGCGACGGTCGCGGCGCCGAGGAGACGCTGCGACGGCTCCACGATCTGCACTGATCCCGCGCCGATGCGAGTCGGCGGATGCCGAGTGACCGGCGGCGTTCAGCGTCCGAGCACCATGCCGCCGTTCGCAGAGACGATCTGGCCGGTAACCCACCCGGCATCCGGACCGAGCAGCCAGGCGATGATCCCGCCGATCTCCTCGGCCGTGCCCACCCGGCCGACGAGGGTCTGCGCGATGCGGTTCTGCACGACGTCGTCCGAGACCCCCGCCCAGAACTCGGTCCCGGGCACGAATCCCGGTGCGACGACGTTGGCGGTGCCGCCGAAGCGGCCCAGCTGCGCGGCGAGATCGAACATCCACGCGTGCAGGGCAGCCTTGGACGCCCCGTACGAACCGGTCCGCGAGCCACGCAGGGCCGAGACCGACGACAGCAGCACGACGCGTCCCCCGTCGGCTTCCAGCGCGGGTCGCAGCGCTTCGACCAGCAGGACCGCGGTCATCACGTTGAGGTCGAATCCCGCACGCCAGTGATCGCGGACTGCTTCGAGGCTGTCGTCGGACGCCGCGGGGGCGTTGCCCCCGGCGGAGGCGACGACGCCCGCGCAGCCGAGTCCCGCCTCTCGCACGGCACCGGCCACGCGGCGTGCACCGTCGGGGCTGCTGACATCGGCATCCGCGACCAGGAACGACGACGGATCGTGGGCGGCGACCTCCTCGAGCGGTGCCCGCCGGCGGCCGACGAGGGTGACGTGGCGACCGGATGCGGCGAGGCGGAGGGCGGCGGCACGGCCGATACCGGTGCCGGCACCGGAGACGACGACGGTGGAGCGATGCGGGTCGTTCATGACACCACGCTAACCGTGCATGCCGCGGTCTCGGCGCGGAGTGATCGCGAGCGCGGCGAGCGGCGTCGCGCCGACCAGCGCGAAGGCGAGGGGGTAGCCGACCAGGGTGACGAGCGACCCGACCAGCGGGCCGACCGCCGACGCCGCGACGAACTGCCCGGTGTTCTGGATGCCGAGGGCGCGACCCGACTAGAAGGGTCCGGCCGCTTCGGCCACCGACGTGTACGCGAGGCCGTTGTCGGCGACCGCGATCGTGGACGCGACGAGATACAGCACGCCGACGAGCGCGTCGGCGTGCACGGCGCCGGCGACTGCGAGCGCCGCCATCGCCACGACACCGGCGCCGGCCACCCACCGCAGCACGCCGACGCGCGTGCCGACGCGGTCGCTGAGGCGGCCGACGACGATCCGGCCCAGCGCGCCCACGAACTGCGACGCCGCCACGAGCGCGCCGGTCGCCGCCGCACTCCATCCCATCGCTGTCACCAGCCACACGAGGCCGAAGATCGAGAGCGCGAACTGCGGGACGACGAGCAGAGCCGAGGCCACGTGGATGCGGACGAGGAACGCGCTGGCGCGATAGGGGTTGGTCGCGGCATCCGCCGGGCCGATGCGGCGCGCGGGGCGCGGTGGATTGCGGATGCCCCACGCGCAGAGCACGGCGAGCGCGCCGGTCACCCCCGCGGCGACGACGAAGGGCGCGGCGAGCCCGCCCTCGGCCAGCGGTGGAACCGTCAGCGCAGCGGTGGCGACACCGAGCGGCTGGGACATCTGGCGGATGCCCATCGCGAGCCCCCGGCGCTGCACCGGGAACCAGCCGATCACGACGCGACCGCTCGCGGCGTTCGTGCTGGCCGAGGCGGCGCCACCGAAGGCGAGGAGCACGCCGAGAACGAGATATCCGTCGCTGCTCGCTGCGGCGGCAGCGAGCGAGAACACGGCGGTGAGGACGAGCCCGCCGGCGATGATCTGCCGTTCGCCGTACCTGTCGGTGAGCACGCCCCACACGACGAGCGTGCACACCATGCCGAGAGTGGGCGCCGATGCGAGCAGACCCGCCTGAGCGAGGGGCATGGCGTGCTGAGTGTGCAGGAGCGGGATCAGGTAGGCCGGCGCCGAGACGAGGAGGGTTCCGGCGGCTTGCGCCAACACCCCCAGCGCCAGCATCACCCACGCCCGCGTGGGCGTCGCTGTCGTCGTGTTCGTGCTCGGCATCGTCTGATCCTCCGTCGGGTACACTCTGGTATACCACCCTGGTACACCAGAGGAGCGACGTGACCACTTCCCCCGAGACCGGCAGTCCGTACGAGCGCCTGCGCGCCGCCATCCTGTCCCTCGACCTGTTGCCGGGTGAGCGGCTGAGCGAACGCGGACTCGAGTCGATGCTCGGCGCGTCGCGCACCCCCATCCGCGCCGCCCTCATGCGCCTCGAGAACGAGGGACTGACACGGCGCGATGACCGCACCTGGCGCGTGACGCCGATCGACCTCAGCGAGATCCGCGCGCTCATGGAGTACCGCGAGGCGCTCGAGACCGCCGTCGTCGCACTCGCGGTGGACCGCGCCGACGACGCCGAACTGGAAAGCCTCGGCGCGATCGCCCGTGCCGGCAGCGAGCACGACGACGCCGACGCCGTACTGCGCGACGGCAGCGACTTCCACGTCGCCCTGGCACGACTGTCGCGCAATCCGTTCCTGGTCGACGCGATCGCCGGCACGCTCGTGCGCCTCAGCCGCACGCGCTGGCTCGAGGTGCGCAGCGCCGCCTCCCGCGCCCACGCCGCCGCCGAGCACCGGGAGATCGTGGCCGCGGTCGCTGCCCGGGATGCCGAGCGCGCGCACGAGCTCGTCGTCGCACACGGCCGCGGCACGCGCGACCGCCTGCTCGCATCGCTGTCGGAGGAGCGCCTGCGGCTGCGCGGGCGAGGTCTGTCGATCGTGGAGTCGGCAACGGCGGGCTGAGGTCTCGCCGCCGCGTCACCTTCCGACGGTGGGCGGTGCCATGGTTCCGACGACGCCGACGCGCTCCGCCCGCCCGCTCAGCGTCGGCGCGATGTCCACCTCGATGCCGTCCGGAGCCTCGTACGCGGCGCGCAGAGCTCTCTCCGGGGTTCACGCTGCCATCGGGGAGGAGGGAGTCCCAGCGCTCCCAGCTCGTCGTCGCGCGATGAATCTCCGTGTCGTGCGCGACGCCGTCTCGAGGGTGCTCGCCGCGCGTGCGGATGATCCGCGCCTCATCTTCCTCGACGCCGGAGTCTGCTCCCGGATGCCGAGATGGCCGACCTCGATGACGGGCTTCACCCGAACGCCGCCGCCTACGAGCGGATGGGCGTTCGATTCGCAGTGCACGCGTTCGCCGCGGGTGCACCATTGGTCCGGCCGCGCGTCTGAGCGTGGGCCCGCAGCGGCGTCCCCTGTCGCGGCCGGGTGCGGCGACGTACCATTCGTTCCAAATGAGTGCCACCCTCGCCCCGATCGAGCTCGTCAGCGGGATGATCCTGAGTGACGAGATCTACGCGCGCATCGGCGCGGCGATCGCCGACGGCACTTTCCCTCCCGGACATCGCCTCCGCGATGTCGAGCTCGCCCAGCAGCTGGGCGTGTCGCGAACACCCGTCCGAGAAGCACTGCAACGACTGGAGCGCTTCGGGCTCGTCGAGATCGCGGTCGGCCGCTACACGCGTGTCACCGCTCCCAGCGACGTATTGCGCCGCGACACCGGTGAGTTCGCCGCCTACTTCCTCGGCAATGCACTCAGCCTCGCGGTGTCGCGTTGTTCCGACGAAGATCTCGCCGACCTCGTCGCCACGGTCGATGCGGCACTGGCGGGCATCGACACGGGCGACGCGGCCGGTGTGTTCTCCGCGGCATCCCGCCTGGGCATCGTCGCTGCGCGGGCGACCGGCAACAGTGTGTTCGACACGATCATCCATGAGACCTCGATCGTCGTCGAACGCAATATGCGCGGATGGTCGGGGGTCCGGGCCGAGGCCGCGCCGCGCCGCGAGAACTGGCAGCTGCTGCGTGACCGGATCTCGGCGCGCGATGCGGCCGGCGCCGAAGAGACCATCCGGCGGCTGTACGGCGTCACGCCCGGCGCCGCACGGCCCGCGCACCCGTGAGGCCCGTTCGGCCGGGGGTACATCGACGAAGAGGCCGGGCCTGGATCTGATGTCCGGCCCGGCCTCTTCGTTCGCACGTCCTGTGCGCGAGGGGGGAGTTGAACCCCCACGCCCTTTCGGGCACTGGCACCTGAAGCCAGCGCGTCTGCCTATTCCGCCACTCGCGCGAGCCGCGACATCCGAAGATCTCACGGATTCAACTTCCCAAGGATATCACGCCCCGAGACCCGTTTCGACTCGGCTGTGCCTGCCTCGCTCCACGCACGGGCCCGGCCACCTCCCGGTCGTTGAGCGCGCGCCAGCTCGGCGCGTTCCGCGTCTGCTCAGCCTGTGCAACTAGCATGTACGCACCGGTCGGCGATCCTGAGGAGCCCTGTGGGACTACTGGACAGCTTCGAGAAGGGACTCGAGCGCGCAGTCAATAGCGCGTTCGCGAAGTCCTTCCGTAGCGGCATTCAGCCCGTCGAGATCGCGGCCGCCCTGCGCAGCGAACTCGACGCGAAGGCTGCTGTCGTCAGCCGCGACCGCATTCTCGCCCCGAACACCTTCGAGGTGCGCATGTCGCCGGCGGATGCCGAGCGCATGCTGGGTCTGGGCAGCGCGCTCGACTCCGAACTGCACACCCTCGTCGACGCCCACGCAAAGGCGCAGGGGTTCAGCTTCGCCGGTCCCGTCACCATCGCTTTGGCCGGTGACCCCACCCTCTCGACGGGCACGCTGCGCGTCGCCTCGCAGACCGCGGCCGGCCAGGTCGCCTGGCGCGGCGTCGTCGAGATCGCCGGAGCCTCGCACACCCTCGCGAAGGGGCGCACCGTCATCGGGCGCGGCAGCGACGCCGACATCACGATCCCGGATGCCGGGACCAGCCGTCGTCACGTCGAGATCCTCTGGGACGGCGAGCGCGCCATGGTGCGCGACATGGGCTCGACCAACGGCACGCAGCTGAACGGCACGAAGATCGCCGAAGCGCCGCTGCCCCCCGACTCGGTGGTCACGATCGGCCGCACCGACATCGTCTTCCGCGTCATCGCACAGGCCGCGCCCCCCCGCCCCACGACCTCTGCCGCCGACGCGACCCGCGCCTTTGGAATCGGAGGACCCGCGTGAGCGAGTTGACTCTCCTGCTGCTGCAGATCGGCTTCCTGATCCTGCTGTGGTTCTTCGTCTTCGCCGTCGTCTACTCCCTGCGCGCAGACCTCTTCGGCGTCAAGGTGCGAAAGCTCGCCGAACCCGCGGCCGCCGGCGTGGGCGTCGCAGCCGCGGCATCCGCGCCCGCCGCCGCCCAGGCGGCGACGGCACCCATCGCCCCCGCGACTCCTGCCGCCGCGCCGAACGCGGGCGGCCCGCAGAAGGCGACCCGCGATGTCGTGTCACGCATCGTGATCACGAGCGGCCCGAAAGCCGGCCTCGAGCTTCCGCTCGGCTCGGAGGCGCTCACGATCGGCCGCTCGAGCGAGTCGGGTCTCGTGATCCGCGACGACTACACCTCCAGCCACCACGCGCGCCTGCTGCTGTGGGGCGACCAGTGGATGATCCAGGACCTCGACTCCACCAACGGCACCTGGCACGACGGTGCCCGCGTGAGTACGCCGGTTCCCGTTCGCGTGGGAGCACCGATCAAGGTCGGCGCGACGACGTTCGAGCTGAGGAAGTAGCCCGCCTCTCATGGTCTTCGAGGGATCGAGCGTCGCCATCTCCCACACGGGGAAGGTGCGCTCCAACAACCAGGATTCGGGCTACGCCGGCTCGAACCTCTTCGTCGTCGCCGACGGCATGGGAGGTCATGCCGGGGGTGATGTCGCCTCGAGCATCGCCGTCCACCGCCTGAAGAACCTCGATCACCCCTACGCCTCGACCGCGGAGGCCGAGCAGGCGCTGCAGGAAGCCATCTCCTCGACCGCCGGCGTGCTGATCGACACCGTCGCACGACGGCCCGAGCTCGCGGGCATGGGCACCACCGTCAGCGGCCTCATCATGGTGGACGACTACGCCGTGATCGCCCACATCGGCGACTCGCGCATCTATCTCTACCGCGACGATGCGCTCACCCAGATCACCACCGACCACACCTTCGTGCAGCGGCTCGTCGACTCCGGTCGCATCACTCCCGAAGAGGCCCGCTACCACCCGCGGCGGTCCGTGCTCATGCGCGTGCTCGGCGACATGGACCCCGACCCCGAGGTCGACACGTTCATCATGCCGACGCAGCCCGGCGACCGCTGGCTGCTCTGCTCCGACGGCCTCTCCGGGGTCGTCGACGACGCGCACACCAGCAAGGTGCTCGGCCACCACTATCCGCCCGGCCGCACCGCCGATCTCCTGCTCAAGCAGGCGCTCGACGGCGGAGCCCCCGACAACGTCACCGTCGTCATCGTTGACGTCGGCGGCAGCCACCCGATGTTCAGCGGCACCGCGACGATCGTCGGCTCGGCGTCCAACCCGCAGGGCGTCGACGTGCCGGCCGCCCGCCCCGGGCGCACCAGCTGGTTGCACACCGCCCGCCAGGCCGCCAACGAGCCGACGCACTTCGAGCCCGCCGCCGAGTTCCTCGAGGAACTCATCGAGGAAGACCGCCGACGTGCCCGCCGTCGGCGCATCTGGTGGGTCGTCGGCCTGATCGCGATTCTCGCCGCCCTCTCGGCAGCGGCTCTCGGTGCCTACGGCTGGACCCAGACGCGGTACTTCGTCGGCGCCGATGCCGACACCGTCGTCATCTACCGCGGCATCCAGCAGGACATCGGCCCGATCTCGCTGTCGTCCGTCTACGAGGACACGGGCATCGTGCTGAACGACCTGCCCTTCTACCAGCGTCTCGCGGTGACCTCGACGATCTCGGCGCGCTCGCTCTCGGACGCCGAGCAGATCGTCGACACCCTGCGCACCACTCTGGAGGGTCAACGATGAGCTCGGCGACAGACACCGTCCAGGCAGACACGACGGTCGTGAAGGCGCTGCGAAAGCTCCGGGTGCCGCAGACGCAGCGCAACCGCGAACTCGGTCTGCTGCTGTTCGCCTTCGCGATCAACGGCGCCGCGGTCGCCCTCGTGCAGCTGGGCGCGCTCGGCCACATCGACTGGACGTTCCTCTACTACTGCGGCGCACTGACCGTGCTGGTGCTCGGACTGCACATCGTGCTGCGCTTCAAAGCGTCGCAAGCCGACCCGTTCGTCGTCCCCATCGCGACCGTGCTGTCGGGTCTCGGCCTGGCGATGATCTACCGCATCGACATCGAGGACCAGAGCACCGGGTGGGACGCCCTCTCGACCCGCCAGCTGGTGTGGCTGGCCATCGCGAGCGCCGCGGCGGTCGCGATCGTGATCTTCCTGAAGAACTATCGCGTGCTGTTCCGCTACACGTACGTCTTCGGCTTCGTCGGCATCCTGCTGCTCGTGCTCCCCTTCGTGCCGGGGCTGGGCACCGACGCCAACGCCGATGTGTGGATCTCCATCGGCGGCCTCTTCTCCTTCCAGCCCGGCGAGCTGGCGAAGATCGCGTTGGCCATCTTCTTCGCCGGCTACCTCGTGCGCACGCGCGAGGCGCTCACCTCGGTCGGTACGCGCTTCCTCGGCATGACGTGGCCGCGTGCCCGCGAGCTCGGACCGCTCCTGCTCATCTGGCTCGCCTCGATGGCGATCATCGTCTTCCAGCGCGATCTCGGCACGGGTCTGCTCATGTTCGGCATGTTCATCGCGATGATCTACGTCGCCACGGGCAAGACGAGCTGGGCGGTGCTCGGTCTGCTGCTGGCCGTCGGCGGCGCCCTCATCGCCTCGCAGGTGCTCAGCTACGTGGGAGGGCGCTTCCAGAACTGGCTGGACGCCTTCAACCCCGCCGTCATCGACAGCGCGGGCGGCAGCTATCAGCTCGTGAGCGGCATCTTCGGCCTGTCCGAGGGCGGCCTGCTCGGCACGGGCCTCGGCCGGGGCCGCCCGGGGCTGACCCCCCTGTCGCAGAGCGACTACATCTTCCCCAGCATCGGCGAAGAGCTGGGGCTCATCGGCGTCTTCGCGATCCTCTGCCTGTACATGGTGTTCACCAGTCGCGGCATCCGCATCGGCATCGCCGGCCAGGACGACTTCGGAAAGCTGCTGGCCACCGGACTGTCGTTCACCATCGCGCTCCAGGTGTTCATCATGGTCGGCGGCGTCACCCGACTCATCCCCCTGACGGGGCTGACGACCCCGTTCCTCGCGGCGGGCGGATCGTCTCTGGTGGCCAACTGGATCGTCGTCGCGTTGCTGCTGCGCATCTCGGATGCCGTGCGCTCGCGCCCCCGGGTGGTGATCGGATGACCCGCGAACTGCGACGGCTGTCGCTGATCATGCTCGCCATGTTCGTGGCCCTGTTCGGCGCGACCAGCTGGATCCAGGTCGTCCAGGCCGGCGATCTCAGCGAGAACCCGCTCAACAAGCGCGCGCTCTACGACTCGTTCGAGGTGCAGCGCGGGTCGATCATCGCCGGCGACACCGTCATCGCCGACTCCGTGCCCAGCGACGACGTGTACGCCTGGCAGCGCCAGTACGCCGACCCCCAGATGTGGGCGCCGGTGACCGGCTACATGAACCCGCTGCTGAACTCGGTGACCGGACTCGAGCAGGCGATGAACAAGGAGCTCTCGGGCACCGCCAACTCGCAGTTCCTCTCGCGCGTCGATCAGATCATCACGGGGCAGCCCGCGCGCGGCTCCAACGTGCTGCTCACCCTCGACCCGGCCATCCAGAAGGCCGCCTTCGACGCGCTCGGCACCTATCAGGGCGCCGTCGTCGCCCTCGAGCCCAAGACCGGGCGCGTTCTCGCGATGGTCACGAGCCCGAGCTACGACACCAACGTGATGGCCGTGCACAACGCGCAGCAGGTCAACACGACCTACGACCAGCTGATGAACGCCGCGGTCAACCCGCTCGACAACCGCGCCATCGGCACGCTGAACCCACCCGGGTCGACCTTCAAGCTCGTCGTCGTCTCGGCAGCGCTGGCATCGGGCAAGTTCACGCCCGACTCGACCTTCCCGAACCCCGCGACCTACACGCTGCCGGGCACGTCGACCTCGATCCGCAACTTCGACGGCAACACGTGCGGCCCGGGCGATCAGGTCACCATCGCGACCGCCCTGCGCCTGAGCTGCAACATCCCGATGGCGCAGCTCGCCGTCGCCCTCGGTCAGGACGCGCTGCGCGCCGAAGCCGAGAAGTACGGCTTCAACAACGCGAGCATCGACATCCCGCTCGGCGTCGTCACCTCGGCATACCCGACGGGCGCCCTCTCGGCCGACAAGGTCGCCCTGACGGGGTTCGGGCAGGGCAGCGTCACCGCCACCCCGCTGCAGATGGCGATGGTGGCCGCCGGCATCGCCAACGGCGGCATGGTCATGAAGCCGCGCATGGTCGACCGCGTCGTGGCGCCCGATCTGACCGTGCAGGAGACGTTCGCCGACACCGAGCTGGGTCGCGCGCTGAGCACGACGGATGCCGCGACGATGACCTCGCTGATGATCTCCAATGTCCGTGACGGCGCGGCCAGCGGTGCAACAATAGACGGGGTCGACGTGGCCGGGAAGACCGGTACCGCCGAGCACGGACCTTCGGATCCGTACACTCTCTGGTTCACGGGCTTCGCCCCGGCCAACGACCCGAAAGTGGTCGTCGCCGTGATGGTGGAAAACGGCGGAGGTCTCGGGCAGTCCGGCACGAGCAACGGGATCGCGGCTCCAATCGCGAAGAAAGTCATGGAGGCGGTGCTGAGCAGATGAGACCGACACAGGGTGTGAGCTTCGGTGGACGCTACGAGCTGGATTCGCGGATCGCGATCGGCGGCATGGGTGAGGTCTGGGACGCCACCGACCATGTGATCGGACGCACCGTCGCGATCAAGATCCTCAAAGACGAGTACATGGGCGACCCGGGCTTCCTGGAGCGCTTCCGTGCCGAGGCCCGCCACGCGGCGCTCGTCAACCACGAGGGGATCGCGAGCGTCTTCGACTACGGCGAGGAGAACGGCTCCGCCTTCCTCGTGATGGAGCTCGTCCCCGGGGAAGCCCTGTCGACCATCCTCGAGCGCGAGGGCTCGCTGTCCACCGACAAGACCCTCGACATCGTCGCGCAGACCGCCGCGGCCCTGCAGGCCGCGCACGCGGCGGGTCTCGTCCACCGTGACATCAAGCCCGGCAACCTCCTGATCACCCCCGACGGCCGCGTGAAGATCACCGACTTCGGCATCGCCCGCATCGCCGATCAGGTGCCGCTGACGGCGACCGGCCAGGTGATGGGCACCGTGCAGTACCTGTCGCCCGAGCAGGCGTCCGGCCACCCGGCATCCCCTGCGACCGACATCTACTCGCTGGGGATCGTCGCGTACGAGTGCCTCGCCGGCAAGCGTCCCTTCACCGGGGAGTCGCAGGTGGCGATCGCGATGGCGCAGATCAACGACACCCCGCCGCCGCTGGCCGCCACCATCGCCGAACCGGTGCGCAACTTCGTGATGAGCATGATCGCGAAGAAGCCCGAGGACCGTCCCGCGACCGCCTCGGCGGTCGCCCGCGCGGCGACCGCACTTCGTCGCGGCGATGTCGCCGGCGCGGCGGCCATCGTCCCGGCGATCGCCGGCGGCATGGCCATGGACGAGGCGACCAAGCTCCTCACGCCGGGCGTCGCGACCCAGGAGGCCACACGTCTGCTGCCGACGGCGGGCGCGGTGGGCGCCGTCGCGGCCGCCGACGCCGCGGACGAGCCACAGAAGAAGAAGCGCAGCCCGTGGACGTGGCCGCTGGTCGCGCTCATCGCGCTGCTGCTCATCGTGCTCGGCGGCACCCTGTTCGCCCTCTTCGCGAATCAGGGCGCGCAGCCCGCGCCGACGACGAGTTCCTCGACATCCTCGACGCCCAGCCGCTCCGCGACGCCCCCGTCACCCTCGGCGAGTCCCACGACAGTGGCCATCGACAGCCTCCAGCTCATCGGCAAGACGTGTGACGAGGCGCAGACCGCCGCCAAGGCTGCCAAGGTAGACGTGACATGCGAGCGCGGCTCGGCCGCGCCGAGCCAGGACCAGGTCGGAAAGATCTACCAGACCAACCCCACGCGCGGCGATGTTCCACTCGGCACCATCATCACGGTCACCTTCTACGACGAGATGAGCCCGATCGGCACGCCGAACCCGCCGACGGTGACGAACGACCCGAAGGGGTCGCAGACCTTCACCGTGACCTGGGAGGCGTTCAGTGGATGCCCGGCCGGATCGTCGGTGACCGCGTACAACTTCACCGTCATCAACGGCACCTTCAACGCGAACAACAGCACGACGTATCAGTCGCCCACCGCGCCGCGGAGCCTTCAGGTGACGGCCGACAAGAACGTGCAGCCGGGATCGTTGATCCTCGTGAAGTACAGCGCGCAGTGCGGCGACCGCACGAGCCCGGATTCCCAGGAGGGTCAGGCGCCGATCCCGACGACGAGCACGCCCACGGGCACGCCGGTCGCTCCCTGAGAGCGCGGCCCGCGTCCTCGGGGTGGGGGTCGCGGGCGTA
This sequence comes from Microbacterium sp. SCN 69-37, assembly GCF_001724435.1. Lineage (NCBI taxonomy): Bacteria > Bacillati > Actinomycetota > Actinomycetes > Micrococcales > Microbacteriaceae > Microbacterium > Microbacterium sp. SCN 69-37. Next base: position 55,713 of record NZ_MEEL01000020.1, on the reverse strand, counting down.
AGGGTCCAGGGGTCGCACAGGAGGGTTCTATTAGGCTGGCTATGAGTCAGCCCAGGGGAGAGAAGTGTCTGCAGATCCGCGTGTGCTGTCCGAGCGGTACCGCGTCGATGAACTCATCGGCCGCGGAGGCATGGCCACCGTGTACCGCGGGCAGGACCTGACCCTCGGGCGTCAGGTGGCCATCAAGATCCTCAAGCGGGAGCTCGCCGAAGACAGCGCGTTCCGCACCCGATTCCGGCTCGAGGCGCAGTCGGCCTCGCGAATGTCGCACCCCGCGATCGTCCGCGTCTACGACGCCGGTGAGGATGCCGAGACCGACCCCGACGGCTCGACGCACCCCGTTCCGTACATCGTGATGGAACTCGTGGAGGGCACCCTCCTGAAGGATGTCGTCAGCGACGGCGGCGTTCCGGTCGGTGAGGCCATCCGCTACGTCGACGGCATCCTCGAAGCGCTCGAGTATTCGCATCGCGCCGGCGTCGTCCATCGCGACATCAAGCCCGGCAACGTCATGATCACCGCCGGCGGCCAGGTGAAGGTGATGGACTTCGGCATCGCCCGCGCCGTGTCCGACTCCTCCTCGACCGTCGCCGAGACCACAGCCATCATCGGCACCGCGGCCTACCTGTCGCCGGAGCAGGCGAAGGGTGAGCCGGTCGATGCGCGCGCCGACCTCTACTCGGCCGGCATCGTGCTGTACGAGCTGCTCACCGGTCGCCAGCCTTTCCGCGGCGAGTCTCCGGTTGCGGTCGCCTATCAGCACGTCAGCGAGACGCCTCTTCCCCCCTCCGAACTGGTCGACGCGATCCCCCGCTCGATCGACGCCGTCGCGCTGCGCGCTCTGGCCAAGGACCCGTTCCAGCGCTACCAGGACGCGGCATCGTTCCGCCAGGCGCTCGACGCCACGGTCGACGGTCACACCCCGACGAAGAAGCAGGTCGGCGCGCTGGCCAGCGAGCTCTACGGCGCGAACCCGCGGCAGGCCGCAGAGACGGCCCGGTCGCTGCGCCAGCTGACCGCCGACACGACCATGCGACGGACGCAGGCAGGACCCCCGGCCGCGTGGATCTGGGCCGGGGTGGCACTGCTCGCCGTCGTGCTGATCTCGGTGCTGATCTGGGTCATCACGATTCGTCCCGGCGCCGCGGTACCGCAGAACTCGCGCGTCGTCGAGGACGTCGTCGACATGTCGTGGGACCGCGCGAGCGAGAAGTTGGTGGGTCAGGATCTGCAGGCGAAGCGCGTCGACCAGAGCGACAACGCGATCGTCTCGGGCAACGTCATCCGCACCGATCCCGCCGCGGGCACCATCGTGGCCCCCGGCCAGACGATCACGGTCTACGTCTCGACGGGGCAGCAGACCAGCGCCATGCCCAACATCACCGGAAAGTCGTCGACAGACGCAGAAGCCGCCCTGAAGGCCGTCGGATTGCAGCTGGGCGCCGTGACGACACGCAGCGCTCCCGACCTCGCCCAGGGCATCGTCATCTCGGCCGACCAGACCGTGGGCACGCAGATCCCGGTCGGAACGCGCGTCAACCTCACGGTCGCCAGCGGCAAGGTCGCTCTGGTGAACCTCGTCGGCTATACCGTCGATGCGGCGACCAGGGACCTCACGTCCGCCGACCTCAAACTCACCGCGAGCGTCGTCGAGGACCCGTCGTGTCCCGCCGTGGGCTCGACGCCGATCGTCGCCGGACAGTCACTGCCCCCGGGCGATGTGCCGATCCACTCGACGGTCGAGCTCCGCGTCTGCACCGGTAAGTGATCCCCGCAGCGGCTGCAGCCCGCGGCCGCGCGCTGCAGCGCCGGCGATCCCGACGCGCTCCAACCATGAGCCCAACAACTGGTGCCCGCCCTCGGTGAGCACCGACTCGGGATGGAACTGCACACCCCAGAGCGGCAGCTCACGGTGGGCGAGGCCCATGATGACTCCGGACGACGTATGCGCGGTCACCTCGAGCTCGGCGGGCAGCGAGTGCGGAACGACCGCGAGAGAGTGGTAGCGCGTCGCCGAGAAGGGCGACGGCAGTCCGGCGAAGGGGAACGCGCCGTCATGCCAGACCCGCGATGTCGTGCCGTGGCGCAGCTGCGGGGCCTCGGCGACCGCCGCGCCGAACGCCGCCCCGAGCACCTGGTGGCCCAGGCACACCCCCAGCAGGGGGATGCCCGCGGCCGCGACCGCATGCACGATCCCGATCGATGCCCCGGCATCCTCCGGCGAGCCGGGTCCGGGCGAGATCAGCACTCCCGCATACGGGGCTACCAAGGCCACGGGGTCCTCGACGGCATCTGCTTCGGCCATGTCGGTCGTCGCGCCCAGCTCGTGCAGGTAGCCGACGAGCGTGTGGACGAAGCTGTCGCGGTTGTCGACGACGAGGATTCGTCCCCCGTCAGCCGCCGACCGTGGCATCCTGCGGATTGACGAACTGACCGACCCACGGGAACACGTACCAGAACAGCCCGTAGAGCACGGCGGCGAGCAGAACCAGCAGAATGAGGATGCGCACCCAGGCCGGGCCGGGAAGAACACGCCAGAGGGCGGCATACATCAGGCGGACACTCCCTGGGTGAGCGAGGCGGGCGGTCCCGCCGAGGTCGGAGTGAAGCTCTCGAACACGGCGTACGCGATGATGCGCTCGAGCATGTTGAGCTTCGGGGCGCAGCTGGTCAGTGTGAGATAGCGGCCGTTGGCTGCCATGCCCACCTGCTGCGGAACGGGCAGCAGGACCTCCACCTGCGTCGCCTGCACGTACTCGAGGGTGCGGAAGCGGTAGGTGTACCAGCCGTCCGGGGTCTGGATGACGATCGCGTCGCCGATCACGAGCTTGTCGATCGGGTCGAACGGTGCGCCCGAGGTCCACCGGTGTGCGGCGTACACGGTGTTGCCGACGGCTCCGGGCATGGCGGTGTCGGTGTAGTGACCGATCTTACCGGCGTCGAGGATGTCGTGGCGACCCGTTCCCGCGGCCACCGTGAACTGCCAGTTCGGTCCGAAGCGGGGCACGAACATCACCCCGAACTGCTGACCGTAGTCCTTCTGCGCCATCACCGGGACGACCGGTGCGGCAGCCGCGGGCGAGGAACTCGCACTCGGCGACGGCGTGGGGGTGTCGGATGCCGTCGGGCTCTGCGATGCCTGCTGCAGCCAGCTCTGCGAGAGGGCGCTGGCCTCCGTGTGCTTCTGCGATCCGATGATCCAGTCACCGATCCACATCTGCCACGCGACGTAGAGCAGTGCGATGACGCCCGCCGTGATGAGCAGCTCACCGAGGACGCCGAGGAACGAGGCCCGCCGTCGCGGCTTCGCCGCGCGCATTGGCGCGGACGCGCCCTCCGGCTCCTGGGTGCTCGGCTCTGCCGGAGTGGTCGGCCCCGATTCCTCCGACTGCGCGGCAAGACGGCGGGCACGCCGAGACGTGTGCTCGAGCGAGCCGATACCCTCAGCTGCGTTGTCGCCGGTGCCGTCCTTCACGCTGTGATTGTCGCACAGCGTGGCTGAGGGAGACCTGCCAGGTAGAATCGTGGCCATGGCGCGTTCAGGAAAGCACGACGAGCAGGTCGCGGAATACGGCGAGGGGGAATCCGCACCCAACCCGGTGTGGTTCAAGCCCATCATGCTCGGGCTCATGATCCTGGGTCTGCTGTGGGTGATCGTGTTCTACCTGAGCAACCAGGCGCTGCCGATCCCCGGCATCGCCGGGTGGAACCTCGTCATCGGCTTCGGGATCGCCTTCATCGGGTTCCTGATGACGACGCGCTGGCGCTGATCACCGGCATCCGCGGTCTTTCCACAGGTGTCATGGCCTGTGAATTACACGGGTGTGATTCATCCCCATCTGTGGATGAACCTGTGGATAACTCGCGGCTGACGGTTTAGGCGTACAGGTAGAGCGGAACAGCCAGCGCACCCAGCAGGCCGACGCCCACGGCGACCAGCAGCCAGATCTGCAGCGCGCGCTGGCGGATCTTGCGCGTGCGCGCGAAGATGACGCCGATCAAGGCGCCGACCAGACCGCCACCGATGTGCGCCTGCCAGGCGATGTTCGATCCCGGCAGGAACGTGATCACCAGGTTGATCCCGAGCAGCACGGCGATCGCCGTGACGTTGGCGCCGAGGTGACGGCCGATGACGAACATCGCGCCGAGCAATCCCCAGACCGCACCGGAAGCGCCGACGACCCAGGTGTTCGGGGCGAGCAGCGCCGTCAGGACCGAGCCCCCGAGAGCGCTCAGCAGGTAGAGCGCGAGGAAGCGCCACCTTCCGAGCAGCGGCTCGAGACTGCGTCCGAGCGCCCACAACGCGAGCATGTTGAAGGCGATGTGGAAGATGCTCGCGTGAACGAGTGTCACCGTCAGCAGTCGCCACGGCTGCACGTACGCCAGCTGCGCGTGGAAGGCGAGCAGGCTCTGCACATAGAGACCGATGCCGGGGATCAGTCCGATCAGGTAGAACACGCTGGTGACGATGACCAACGTGTACGTCACGACGGGCTTTCCGTCGATACCGGACGGGCGTCGACGCGGCATCCGCGTGACACTCGCCGACGCCGCCTTGCGCTGTTCGGCGAGGCACTCCGGGCAGATGACTCCCACCGGAAGCGGTGTCTGGCACTCTCCGCAGATCGTGCGCAGACACCGCTGACAGAGCACGAAGCTCTGCCGATCCGGATGCCGGTAGCAGAAGTTGTCCGGATTGGTGCGGATGTCGGAGTCGGTCACGCGGGCCGGTTCCGCTCTGCTCAGGCGGGGACGACGTCGATCGAGCTGATCACGACGGGCTCGATCGGGCGGTCGCCCGCGGCGGTCGGAACGGCCGAGATCGCGTCGACGACGGCACGCGAAGCATCGTCGGCGACCTCGCCGAAGATCGTGTGCTTGCCGTTGAGCCACGGCGTCGGATCGGTCGTGATGAAGAACTGCGAGCCGTTGGTGCCCTCGGCCTTGCCCGTGATGGCGTTGCGGCGCAGGCCCGCGTTGGCCATCGCCAGCAGGTAGGGGGCACCGAAGGTGAGCTCGGGGTGGATCTCGTCGTTGAAGTTGTAGCCGGGTCCCCCGACGCCCTGACCGAGCGGGTCGCCGCCCTGGATCATGAAGTTCGGGATGATGCGGTGGAAGATGACGTCCTTGTAGAGCGGGCCTTCGCCCGGCTTGCCGGTCGCCGGGTGCGTCCAGGCCTGCGAGCCGTCGGCGAGACCGGTGAAGTTCTGCACGGTGCGCGGTGCGTGGTCTCCGAAGAGGTTGACGACGATGTCGCCGTGGTTGGTGTGGATGGTCGCGACGGCGGTGTGGATCGGCATGCCTAGCATTCTCTCACCTGTCAACCCCTCGCGAGGCCCGGCAGGTCTGGCAAGATGGGATGAAACCCAGCCGGAACCCAGGGAGGGCACCGTGAGCCTCAGCCGCAAGCGCAAGAAGGAACTCCGCAAGCTCCAGCACCAGGCGAACACGCTGTGGGAGTCGCAGCAGGTCCTGATCGGACAGGCGGGCGAGGTCGCCCGCGAGGCCGGTCGTCAGCTCGGCAACTACAACCGCGAGCAGGTCGTGCCGACCGTGCAGCACACGTACGAGAAGTACGCGGCGCCGTATGTCGAGCAGGGCGTCGCGACCTCCAAGAAGGTCTACAACGACAAGGTCGTGCCGACGGCGGGTGCGCTGATCGGTTCCGCGCTGTCGGTGTGGGATGCCGCGACCGAGAAGCGTCATGATCTGGCCGCGGGTCGTGGCTTCGGCTCGATCGACCTCGCCGCCATCCAGAAGAAGGCCGACAAGTACGGCAAGAAGGCGACGAAGCAGCTGAGCGTCCCCGCTCCGAAGAAGAGCCTGGGCGCCGGCGGCGTCATCGCGATTCTCCTCGGCATCGCCGCCGCGGCCGGTGTGGTCTACGCCGCGTGGCAGACACTGCGCGCCGACGACGAGCTGTGGGTGGCGGACGACCCGCTGCGCGCCCCGGATGCCTGATCAGCCCCCGGTCGTCGAGCTCCCGCAGCCCCCGGTCGTCGAGCGAGCGCAGCGAGTCGAAACGCCATGACCGATCCGCTCGAACGCGTGCGCACCGCCGCCGCGGCTCGCGGTCTCGACATCGAGTTGCGTGAGCGGCCCGCGGCATCCAGCCTCGCGGAGGCGGCGAGCCTGCTCGGCCTGCAGCCTGCCGACATCGTCAAGACCCTCGTGGTCAAGAAGTCGGACGACACGTACCTGTTCGCGCTGATCCCCGGAGATCTCGCGATCTCCTGGCCGAAGTTGCGGGCCCTCGTCGGGGTGAACAAGCTGAGGCTCCCCGAGCCGGAGCTCGCTCTGGCCGCGACCGGCTACGAGCGCGGGACGATCGTGCCGATCGGCAGCGCCAACGACTGGCCGGTGTACGCGGACGCGTCGATCGTGGGGCGGCGTATCGCGATGGGTGCCGGGGCACACGGCTACAGCCTGTTCGTCTACGCCGACGACCTCATCCGTGCGTACGACGCGACGGTCGCCGACATCTCCCAACCGGCGTCGGCTGGCTGAGCGCGGCGCTCAGCCGGGTCAGCTCGCCCTGGCGACGGGCAGGCCGGCCATCTCGAGTGCGATGTCGACGAGCTTCACCCGTTGCGCCGGGAGCGCGGTGAGGGCGAACCACTCCGCACGATCGGTCGATCCGTTCCGCTCGTAACGCAGCTGCCCGCCGGTCACCTCCGCCCGGTAGACGATGCGCAGCGTGTGCAGCGGTTCGGGGTCGTCCGCGAAGATGCGGCGGTTCGCGGGGATCACACGAGAGTGGATGCCGAGAAGCGCCCCGATACGCACGCGGAACCCCGTCTCCTCCCGGACCTCGCGGCGCGCGGCATCCACCGGATCCTCGCCGTCTTCCAAGCCGCCTCCGGGCATCGTCCAGGCTCCCCGGCGCCCCTGGTGCCAGTGAGCGAGCAGCACGCGGTCGGACTCGTCGACGACGACGGCGTAGGCGGCAACCCGCAAGTCCATTCCGTGAGCCTAGCGGTCGAGGCTGCATCGCACGGGAGTCCTCTTCCCTCCGTTCCGTACTCAGTCCCGGTGCGATGAGCACCGGCCGGGCATACCGGAAGGACCGGCGAGCTCTGCGGCGGCTGGATGGCGGAGACTGAATACGGAACGTCGCGTCCGAGGCTCAGACGGCGGCGGTGCGCAGCTCGCGTTCGCGCAGCGCGCGTTCGACGGATTCGACATCGCGGACCGCTCCGCGGTCGGCCGAGGTCGCCATCGCCGCGTAGGCCCGCAGCGCCAGCGACACGGGACGCTGCCGATCCTTCGGTGCGTAGCCGCCCGCGTCGAGCAGCCGGGCGCGACGGCGCTCCAACTCGTCATCGTCGACCCGCAGGCTCATCGAGCGTGAGGGGATGTCGATGTCGACGATGTCGCCGTCCTCGACGAGGGCGATGATGCCGCCGCTCGCCGCCTCCGGCGAGACGTGACCGATCGACAGGCCCGACGTGCCGCCCGAGAAGCGGCCATCGGTGACCAGCGCGCACACCTTGCCCAGGCCGCGGCCCTTGAGGAACGAGGTGGGGTGCAGCATCTCCTGCATGCCGGGTCCGCCCTTGGGACCCTCGTAGCGGATGACGACGACATCGCCGGGTTGCACCTTCTTGCCGAGGATCTTCGCCACCGCCTCCTCCTGCGACTCGCACACGACGGCCGGGCCCGAGAAGACGAGGATCGACGGGTCGACACCGGCGGTCTTGACGACGGCGCCGTCGATGGCGAGGTTGCCCCGCAGCACCGCGAGGCCGCCGTCGGCGGAGTAGGCGTGTGCGGCGGAGCGGATGCAGCCGTTCTCGGCATCCTCATCCAGGCTCGCCCAGCGCTCGGACTGTGAGAACGCACTCGAGGAGCGCACCCCGCCGGGCGCCGCATGCCACAGGTCGTGGGCGGTCTCAGACGCCGTACCGCCGCGCACGTCCCACTCGGCAAGCCACGCCTCGAGCGAGGGCGAGTGGATCGACGACACGTCGGAGTTGAGCAGCCCCGCGCGGTGCAGCTCGCCGAGGATCGTGGGGATGCCGCCGGCGCGGTGGACGTCCTCCATGTAGTACATGCGGCCGTAGGCCGGGTTGGGCGCGATCTTCGCAAGGCAGGGCACGCGACGCGAGATGGCGTCGATCTCATCGAGGCCGAAGTCAATGCCGGCCTCGTGAGCCGCGGCCAGCAGGTGGAGGATCGTGTTGGTCGATCCGCCCATGGCGATGTCGAGGGCCATCGCGTTGGCGAAGGCGGCGGGGCTCGCGACCGCACGCGGGAGTACCGAGGCGTCGTCCTCGTCGTAGAACGCGCGCGTGATCTGCACCGCGACCTCGCCGGCCTTCTCGTAGAGGGCGCGACGGGCCGTGTGCGTCGCGAGCACCGATCCGTTGCCGGGGAGGGCCAGGCCGAGGGCCTCGACCAGGCAGTTCATCGAGTTGGCCGTGAACATGCCCGAGCATGACCCGCAGGTGGGGCAGGCGTTCTCCTCGATGCGCTGGATGTCGGCATCCGAGACCGTGTCGTTCGCCGCCTCGGAGATCGCGTCGACGAGATCGAGGGTGCGCACCGTGCCGTCGACGAGGGTCGCCCGTCCCGACTCCATCGGGCCGCCCGAGACGAAGACGGTCGGGATGTTCAGGCGCAGCGCCGCCATCAGCATGCCGGGGGTGATCTTGTCGCAGTTGGAGATGCACACGAGCGCGTCGGCCTGGTGCGCGTTGACCATGTATTCGACGGAGTCGGCGATCAGGTCGCGTGAGGGCAGCGAGTACAGCATGCCGCCGTGGCCCATGGCGATGCCGTCGTCGACGGCGATCGTGTTGAACTCGCGCGGGATGCCGCCGGCCGCGGTGATGGCGTCGGAGACGATGCGACCCACCGGCTGCAGGTGCGTGTGGCCGGGCACGAACTCGGTGAAGCTGTTGGCGACGGCGATCATCGGCTTGCCGAAGTCGGCCGCATTGACGCCGGCGGCGCGGAACAGGGCACGGGCACCGGCGGCGTTGCGGCCGTGCGTGACGGTGCGGGAGCGCAGAGGGGTGGGCATGATTCCACTCTGGATGCCGTGGCGCACCTCCGGAAGTCTGCGTTGCTCCTAGTAGTGGCAGTACTAGGTTTATGGGGTGAGTGAGGATGGTGCGCGCGACGACGGCCGTCAGCAGCGGCAGGAGCTCGGTTCGTTTCTGCGTAGACAGCGCGAGCGCCTCGACCGCACCGCCTACGGACTGCCGCCGGCCGGCCGCGGTCGTGCCGTGGGCCTGCGGCGCGAGGAAGTCTCGTACCTGTCGGGTGTGAGCGTCACCTGGTACACCTGGCTCGAGCAGGGGCGCGACATCAACCCCTCGCGGCAGGTCTTGGATGCGGTCGCGACGACGCTGCGGCTGACCGACGCAGAGCACGACTATGTGCTGAGTCTCGTCGGTCTCGCACCGCGGCCGGCCACGCGGGCGGATGCCGTGGACATCGCCCCCGCTCAGGTACAGCGCTTCCTCGATGCGCTCGACGAGCATCCCGCCTACGCGCTCGCCCCGGATTGGGGGATCGCCGGATGGAACAAGGCGTACGAGCGGCTGTACCCCGGGGTCGCCACGACCGCGGGGGAGAACCGCAACCTGCTGTGGCTCGTCTTCACCGACCCGTCCGTGCGCTCGCTGCTGGACGATTGGGACGACACGAGCCGGCGCTTCCTCGCCGAGTTCCGGGCGGAGGCCGGACCGCGCCTGAGTGATCCCCGCTACCTCGACCTCATCTCTCGGCTCCGCGCGGCGAGCGTCGACTTCGACACCCGCTGGAACGAGCACGGCGTCGGCGGTTTCGTCTCACGCGAGCGCGTGTTCCGTCATCCCGAGCTCGGCCGGCTCGTGTTCGAGCACCACCAGCTGCGGCCTTCCGACCACCTCGATCTGCAGCTCGTCGTCTACGTCGCGGATGCCGAGACCCGACGGCGCTTCGCGCGCACGAAGGACTGAGGCTGCGCCGCCGCTCAGGCGAGCATCGCGACGATCGCGGCGATGCGTCGCGTGCGGGTCTCATCTGACTTGGCCGAGACGACGTTCGTGACGTGCGCCTTGCGCGCGCTGGGAGCGAGCGCGTCGAAGCGCGCGCGGATCCCCGCATCGTCCAAGGCGACGGCGAGATCGTCCGGGACCTCGACCGTCCGCGGTGCCGTGTCGAGCTCGAGGGTGACCTCGATCGCGTCACCGCCGGCGAGGCCGGGGGGAACCATGATGCCGGTGTTGTTTCCCTGCTGGAAGTGCGTCGTTTCGAACCGCATGCTGCGAGTATGCCCCCTCCACGCGGAAGACCGCCCACGACCCCGCGGCGGACGACGGGCCGGTCGCGACGCCGTGCAGAGAGGTGAGCATGCCCAGCAGGTCCATCGGTGAAGCGATGGTGTCGCGAGAAAAACTGTGGAGCCTAGGAGATTCGAACTCCTGACATCCTGCTTGCAAAGCAGGCGCTCTACCAACTGAGCTAAGGCCCCGGACGGGTGTTTGGTGGGGCTACCAGGACTTGAACCTGGGACCTCTTCATTATCAGTGAAGCGCTCTAACCGCCTGAGCTATAGCCCCGTCCGGAGGCGGCGTTGCCGCCGTCAACCTCCAAGACTTTACCCGACGAGCGGGCAAACAAAAAATCGGTCAGTTGGATGTGAAGCCGACGAGCAGTCCGCCGGTCACCTTGACCATCAGGTTGTAGATCCCGGCGACGACGGCACCCAGCACCGTGATCACGATCAGGTTCAGGATGGCGACCACCGAGGAGAACGCCATGACCTGTGCGAGGTTGATCACATCGCTCAACTTGAAGTTGTCGTCGAACGCCTTGAAAAGGTCGTCGAGCTTGCCGATCAGTCCCGTCGTGCTGAGCACCGTGTAGATCAGGAAGCTGGCCACCACGGTGACGATCGCGATGGCGACCGCGGCGAGGAAGGACAGCTTCACGGCGGACCAGAAGTCCACGTACACGAGGCGCAGACGCACCTGCTTGGCGCTGGTCTTACTGGATGACTTCTTGGCGAGCTTGTCGGCTACCGTGCTCATGCGTCGGTGTCACTTCCTTCGGGGCGCGAAGCGGGGGAGTCTTCGGCGTCGGTGGTCTCGGCCGGGTCCTGCTCCGCTCGGAGCGCTCGCTCCGAGTTCCGTGCAATCGCGAGGATGCGATCGTCGTCGTCGGGACGGGCGAAGACCACTCCCATGGTGTCGCGACCCTTCGCAGGCACCTCGGCCACGGCAGAGCGTACCACCTTGCCGCTGGCAAGAACCACCAAGACCTCGTCGTCCTCACCGACGATCAGACCGCCCGCCAGGTCGCCCCGATCCTCGTTCAGCTTGGCGACCTTGATGCCCAGTCCGCCACGTCCCTGGAGGCGGTACTGGTCGACAGCGGTGCGCTTGGCGTACCCGCCTTCGGTCACGACGAATACGTAGGCATCGTCCTTCGCGACGGATGCCGACAGGAGCGTATCGCCCTCACGGAACGACATCCCCTTCACACCCTCCGTCGAGCGTCCCATGGGGCGCAGCGACTCGTCGGTCGCGGTGAACCGCAGCGACATGCCCTGGCGCGAGATGAGCAGGATGTCGTCGGTGTCGTCCACGAGCAGCGCGCTGACGACCTCGTCGCCGTCCTCCTCGTCCTGCCCGCGCAGGCGGATCGCGATGATCCCGCCCTGACGGTTGGTGTCGTACTCGCTGAGGAAGGTCTTCTTGATCTTGCCGTCGCGGGTGGCCAGCACCAGGTACTGCGCGACCTTGTAGTCGCGGATGTCCAGGATCTGCGCGATCTCCTCACCCGGCTGCAGCGCCAGCAGGTTCGCGACGTGCTGACCCTTCGCATCGCGGCCGGCCTCGGGCACCTCGTACGCCTTGGACCGGTAGACGCGACCCTTCGTGGTGAAGAACAGCAGCCAGTGGTGCGTGGTCGTCACGAAGAAATGCTCGACCACATCGTCCGCCCGCAGCTGGGCGCCCTTGACACCCTTGCCGCCGCGGTGCTGCGAACGGTAGTTGTCACTGCGTGTGCGCTTGATGTACCCATCGCGGGTGACGGTGATGACCATCTCCTCTTCGGGGATGAGGTCTTCCATCGACATGTCGCCATCGAAGCCGTGCAGGATCGTCGTGCGCCGCTCGTCGCCGAACTTGTCCACGATGCCCGTGAGCTCTGCGGCGATGATCGTGCGCTGACGACCCGGCGTGACGAGGATGTCGTTCAGATCGGCGATCTGCGCCTCCAGCTCGGTGGCCTCGTCGATGATCTTCTGACGCTCGAGCGCCGCCAGGCGGCGCAGCTGCATCGCGAGGATCGCATCGGCCTGCACATCGTCGATCGCGAGCAGCGACTTCAGACCCTCGCGCGCCTCGTCGACCGTGGGCGAGCGGCGGATGAGTGCGATGACCTCGTCCAGCGCATCGAGCGCCTTGAGGTACGCGCGCAGGATGTGCATGCGCTCTTCGGCCTTGCGCAGACGGAAGCGCGTGCGCCGCACGATGACCTCGACCTGATGGTCGATCCAGTAGGAGATGAAGCCGTCGAGGGCCAGGGTGCGTGGCACACCGTCCACGATCGCCAGCATGTTGGCGCCGAAGTTCTCCTGCAGCTGCGTGTGCTTGTACAGGTTGTTCAGGACGACCTTGGCGACGGCATCCCGCTTCAGGACGATGACGAGGCGCTGGCCCGTGCGGTCGCTCGTCTCGTCGCGGATGTCGGCGATGCCGGTGATGCGACCGTCGCGGGCGAGGTCGCGGATCTTCAGCGCGACGTTGTCGGGGTTCACCTGGTAGGGGAGCTCAGTGATCACCAGGCACGTGCGGCCCTGGATCTCCTCGACGTTCACGACGGCACGCATCGTGATCGAGCCGCGGCCGGTGCGCTGAGCCTCGCGGATGCCCTTCGTGCCCAGGATCTGGGCGCCCGTCGGGAAGTCGGGACCGTGGATGCGGCCCATGAGCGCCTCGAGCAGCTCCTCGCGGGTGGCATCCGGGTTCTCCAGCGCCCACAGCGCTCCGTCGGCGACCTCCCGCAGGTTGTGAGGCGGGATGTTGGTGGCCATGCCGACCGCGATGCCGACCGAGCCGTTGACCAGCAGGTTCGGGAAGCGCGAGGGCAGGACGACGGGCTCCTGGGTCTTGCCGTCGTAGTTGTCCTCGAAGTCGACGGTGTCCTCGTCGATGTCGCGGACCATCTCCATCGCCAGCGCGGCCATCTTCGTTTCGGTGTACCGCGGCGCGGCCGCACCCTGGTTGCCCGGGGATCCGAAGTTTCCCTGACCGTCGGCCAGCGGGTAGCGCAGCGACCACGGCTGCACGAGGCGCACGAGCGCGTCGTAGATCGCGCTGTCACCGTGCGGGTGGTACTGGCCCATGACCTCGCCGACGACGCGGGCGCACTTGTTGAAGCTCTTGTCGGGACGGTACCCGCCGTCATACATCCCATAGATGACGCGCCGGTGCACCGGCTTCAGACCGTCTTCGACGCGCGGCAGCGCGCGGCCGACGATGACGCTCATCGCGTAGTCGAGGTAGCTGCGCTGCATCTCGACCTGGAGATCGACCTGGTCGATGTTGCCGTGGTTGTGGCCGGCGGTCGGGTCGGGGCGTTCTTCGTCAGTCATGTCTTCTCGTTCTCACGGGGCTGCCGTGCTACCGCTGCAGGTGAATGGAATGGATCAGATGTCGAGGAAGCGGACGTCCTTGGCGTTGCGCTGGATGAAGCTCCGGCGCGACTCCACGTCCTCACCCATCAGCACCGAGAAGATCTCATCCGCGGCGGCCGCGTCGTCGATCGTCACCTGCCGGAGGGTGCGGGTGCTGTGATCCATGGTCGTCTCCCACAGCTCCTTCGGGTTCATCTCGCCGAGACCCTTATAGCGCTGGATGCCGGAGTCCTTCGGCATCCGCTTTCCGTTGGCCAGACCGTCAGCCAGGAGCGCATCGCGCTCCCGATCGCTGAACACGTACTCGTGCTCGGCGTTGGACCACTTCAGCCGGAACAGCGGCGGCATGGCGAGATAGACGAACCCAGCCTCGATGAGTCCGCGCATGTAACGGAACAGCAGCGTCAGCAGCAGCGTCGTGATGTGCTGCCCGTCGACGTCGGCATCGGCCATCAGCACGATCTTGTGATAGCGCGCCTTCGCGACGTCGAAGTCCTCGCCGATCCCGCAGCCGAACGCGGAGATGATCGCCTGGATCTCGTTGTTGCCGAGGGCGCGGTCCAGCCGCGCCTTCTCGACGTTGAGCACCTTGCCGCGCAGCGACAGGATCGCCTGCGTCTCGGGGTCGCGACCGCGGACAGCCGAACCGCCGGCCGAGTCGCCCTCGACGAGGAAGATCTCACTGATCGACGGGTCCTTGCTCGTGCAGTCCTTGAGCTTGTCGGGCATGGATGCCGACTCGAAAACGCTCTTGCGTCGCGCGGTCTCGCGCGCCTTGCGGGCGGCCAGTCGCGCGGTCGCGGCATCGATCGCCTTCATGATGACGCGCTTGGCCTGGGCGGGGTTGCGGTCGAGCCAGTCGGTCAGCTGATCGCCGACGACCTTCTGCACGAACGCTTTCGCCTCGGTGTTGCCGAGCTTCGTCTTGGTCTGCCCCTCGAACTGCGGCTCGGACAGCTTCACGGAGATGACCGCGGTGAGCCCTTCACGGATGTCTTCACCCGTGAGGTTGTCGTCCTTCTCCTTGAGCAGGCCCTTCTCCCGCGCGTACTTGTTGATGTACGTCGTCATCGCGGCGCGGAAGCCCTCTTCGTGGGTGCCGCCCTCGTGGGTGTTGATCGTGTTCGCGAAGGTGAAGACGTTCTCCGTGTAGCTCGTCGTCCACTGCATCGCGAGCTCGAGCGAGATGTGCCGTTCGGTGTCTTCGGATTCGACCTCGATGATCTCGTCGTTGACGACCTCAGCCTTGCGAATCTTGTTGAGGTACTCGACGTAGTCGACGAGGCCGCGCTCGTAGTGGAAGTCGTCGAACGGCTGCTTCTCGACGGCCTGCCCGTCTTCGCCGTCGACGACGTACGCCGAGGAAGGTCGCAGATCGCTCAGCGTGATGCGCAGCCCCTTGTTCAGGAACGCGGTCTGCTGGAAGCGCGTGCGCAGGGTGTCGTAATCGAAGTCGATCGTTTCGAAGATCCCGTCGTCCGGCCAGAACGTGATGGTCGTGCCGGTCTCCTCCGTGGCTTCGTCCTGGCTCAGCGGCGCCTGCGGCACACCGCCGTCGCGGAACGACTGACGCCACACGTGTCCCTGCCGGCGCACCTCGACATCCAGCCGCGTCGACAGTGCGTTGACGACGGAGGAGCCCACACCGTGCAGACCGCCCGAGACCGCGTAGCCGCCACCGCCGAACTTGCCGCCGGCGTGCAGCACCGTCAGCACGACCTCGACGGTCGACTTGCCCTCGGCCTTGTGGATGTCGACGGGGATGCCGCGGCCGTTGTCGACCACGCGGATCGCGCCGTCTTCGAGGATCGTGACCGTGATGGTGTCGCAATAGCCGGCGAGGGCCTCATCGACGGAGTTGTCGACGATCTCGTAGACGAGGTGGTGGAGGCCGCGCTCACCGGTGGAACCGATGTACATGCCGGGACGCTTGCGCACCGCCTCGAGGCCTTCGAGCACCTGGATGGCGTCGGCCCCGTACTCGTTCTCGACCTTCTGTGACTGCTTCGGAGGAAGTTCCTGAGGAACGCTGTCGGGGGTATCGGACGTCATAGGTTTCGAGCGCTCCTGGATGGTCGATCAGAGACGTCTCATTCTACCCCCACACGGCTGCCGAAAGTCCGGAGAAGGCCCCTGTGGCGCCCTGAAATCGTTCCGGATGCCCCCGGACCCTCTTCAACCGTAGGTATCGCGAGGACCCCGCCCTGGAACGGCTCTGGGGCCCCATTTCCATGAGGGGACGTCCGGCCCCACGAATCGGACATTCTGCACCCCGGCATCCGGGAACCGCCTCATCAGCTGCGTCACGATCTCCGCGCGCATCAACTGGAGGTTCTTCGCCCAGGCCGTCGAGTCGCACTGCACGGTCAGAAGCCCATCGGCGAGGGCGACCGGATGCGCGTGGCGGGCGGTCTCCTCGCCGGCGACATCCGTCCACTGCAGGACGAGATCCTCCCGCGCCAGCTGCGCGTCCCATCCGGACTGACGGGTGAGATCGGACAGCACGTCCGCGACGCCCTTGGGATCGCGACCGGGAGCGAAGGGCTGCTTGTCGTCGTCATCGAGCGCGCGCTTCTTGCGGCGACGCGCCGTACGGGGGGACGGCTCCAGGCCACGCAAGCGCAGGTAGGTGCCGATCGTCTCCGGAACGTCGTCACTCATCGTCGACCTCCGCATCACCGTCGCCGTCGGCGTCGGCGGCCACGATCGTGCCGGCGACGACGCACACCGTCCGCGCGCGCAGCGCGGCGGGCACATCCTCCTCGACGGCGGCCGTGACGACCACCTGCTCGTAGCCTTCGACGAGGCCTGCCAAGCGCGAACGGCGGTCGGCGTCGAGTTCGGCGAACACGTCGTCGAGGATCAGCACCGGATCGCCCAGCTGGGACTGCGCGCGGAGCAGTTCGGCCGAGGCGAGACGCAGTGCGAGGGCGACCGACCACGATTCGCCGTGCGACGCGTAGCCCTTGACCGGCAGACCGCGCACACGCAGCAGCAGGTCATCGCGATGCGGGCCCACCAGCGTCAGCCCACGTTCCCGCTCGGATGCCCGCATCACGACGAGCTGCTCGCGGAAGATACGCTGGATGTCCTCGGCGCCGAGTCCGCGCAGGGACGATGGCGCACCGTCGACGGCCTCGACACCGTCGTCGTCGGGGTCGGTTCCGCCGATCGAGAGCATCCATTCCATCTCCGGGCGATGGTCGGCTCCGGCGATCGCCGTGTACGCCCGCGAGACGGGGCCGGCCAGGTCGTCGACGAGGGCGAGTCGTGCGCGGATCACGTCGGTGCCGAGCTGGACGAGCTTGTCGTCCCAGACCTCCAGGGTCGACAGGCCCTGCCCGCGGATGCCGCGCGCACGCGCGGACTTCAGCAGCGCCGTCCGCTGCTTGAGCACCCGATCGTAGTCCGACAGCACTCCCGCCATGCGCGGTGCGCGCTGAATGAGCAGCTGATCGGCGAAACGACGCCGCGCAGACGGGTCGGATCGGACGATCTGAAGATCCTCGGGTGCGAAGAGGACGACCTGGGCGTATCGCGGAAGCTCCGACGTCTTCACCGACGAGCCGTTGACGCGCGCCTTGTTGCTGCCGGTTCTGTTCACCTGCGCCTCGAGCATCACTCGCCGCTCGCCATACGCGAGCCGCATGCGCACGATCGCCGCGTCCGCTCCGTCGCGCACCATGGGAGCATCCTGCGACACCCGATGCGATCCCAGTGTGGCGAAGAACCCGATCGCTTCGGCGAGGTTTGTCTTGCCCTGACCGTTGCGGCCGACGAAGACATTGGCGCCGGCATCCAGCGAGACGTCGGCGGCCGCATAGTTGCGGAAGTCGACGAGGCTGAGCTGCTCCACGATCACCGACCCAGCCTATTCGGCGGTGCCGACGCTTCGGGGCCCCGCTCGAGCCGGCGGAAGCCGATCAGCGCAGCAGCAGGTTCGGCTGCAGCAGGTACTTGAAGCTCTCCGGCGTGCCCGACGTCTGCGGGGTGATCAGCACCGGGCTGAGCTTGTTGGCGTTGTCGCTGGAGGTGAAGGTGATGCGCGCGAACTCGCTCTTGACCGCGCCGAGGGCTTCGAGGAGGTACTGCGGGTTCAGTCCCAGCGTCACGTCCTCGCCGGTGAGGGTCGCATCGACCGACTCGGTCGCGCGCGCCTGCTCGGTGCCCGACGCGTCCATCGAGACGCCGTCTTCGGTGAACGTGAAACGCAGCGGGGCCGAGCGATCCAGGACGAGGGCGACGCGACGCACGGCTTCGGCCAGCTCAGCGGTGTTGACGACCGCGTAGTGGTCCGTCTGCTCGGGGAACAGGCGGCGCACCGGCGGGAAGTTGCCCTTGATCAGCAGCGAGGTCACGGTCTTGTTGCCCGCGGTGAAAGCGATGATCTCGCGATCTCCGGATCCCGAGAAGGCGATCTGAATGTCACCGGAGTGCGCGAACGTCTTTCCGACTTCGGTGAGAGTGCGCGCGGGAACCAGTGCTGTCGTCGATTCCTCGCTCGCGACACCGCCGCCGTCGAACTTCACGTCGCGCAGTGCGACGCGATAGCGGTCGGTCGCCACGAGGCTGAGCTCGTTGCCGGCCACCTCGAGCTGGACACCGGTGAGAACCGGGGTGACGTCGTCACGGGACGCGGCGAAGGCCACCTGGGCGATCGCGGTGGCGAAGTCCTCCGCCGGGACGAGTCCCGACTCACCGGAGACCTCGGGAATCGCCGGGTACTCCTGCACGGGCATCGACGCGAGCGTGAATCGTGCGGATCCGCACGTGAGCACGATGCCGTCGTCCTCGCCGACCTCGATCTGGATCGGCGCGTTGGGCAGACGGCTGGCGATCTCCGACAGCAGTCGTCCATGCACGAGGATCGTGCCGGGCTCATCGACCGTCGCTTCGATGGTCGTACGCGCCGACGCTTCGTAGTCGAAAGCCGCGAGCGACAGGCCATCTTCGGATGCTTCGATCAGCACACCGGCCAGGATCGGCTGCGGGTTGCGCTGCGGCAGGAGCTTGACAACGAACGACACGGCCTCGCTGAAAACATCGCGATTCACGTGGAACTTCACTGGCGCTCCCTTGACGTCGAGTAGGGCTCTCCCATGCTAGTGCCACGATCCGACCGGATTGACCCGGCATCCTCGTGCCGAGTCCGCACGGTCGGCACCGACGAGGTGATCGAATCGGATTCCTAGATGAAGTTCTTTGTCATGGTGTTAACGGCTGTGGAAACTGTGGAGAACTCGACCGATCCCAGTCGCGACAGGGAAACCACACGCGTGTAACTTGTGGGCGGCCTGCGGAGAGTCGGTGAGCGACATGAGCTCCGTCGCCGTTGTGGCCCTCACGTCATCCACAGGACAGCGTCATCGACTCACAAGAGTCCACCGGGATGCCGAGTTATCCACAGCCTGTCCACATTGTGCAGAACGCGTATATTGGCGCCGCCTGTGTGAGCCTGTCAAGGACGATCTGCGCGAGAAGACCCCCGGTGACGACACCGGGGGTCTTCTCGGAGGCCAGCGCAGCGAGCGCTCAGCGGCCGACGCGGCCGAGCTGCGTCGTGATCTCCGACACCTGGTTGTAGATGGAGCGCCGCTCCTTCATCAACTCGCTGATCTTCTTGTACGCGTACATCACTGTGGTGTGATCGCGATTGCCGAAGAGCTGGCCGATCTTGGGGAGGGAGAGGCTCGTGCGCTCGCGGCACAGATACATGGCGATCTGCCGTGCCGTTGCGATCGACTGCGATCGACTGGAACCGTAGAGATCGTCCACCGACAGCCGGAAGTACTGCGCTGTCGCCGTGATGATGTCGGTCGGCGAGATGACGTTGGCGTCGTCGGTGTCGACGATGTCGCGCAAGACGGTCTGGGCGAGTGAGATGTCGAGCGTCGAGCGGTTCAGGCTCGCGAACGCAGACACCCGGATCAGCGCGCCTTCCAGCTCACGGATGTTGCTCGAGACCTTCGTGGCGATGTATTCGAGGACCTCGTCGGGCACCAGAAGGCGTTCGGACTGGGCCTTCTTGCGCAGGATGGCGATGCGGGTTTCGAGGTCGGGCGCCTGCACATCGGTGATGAGGCCCCACTCGAAGCGGCTGCGCATGCGGTCTTCGAAGCCGGTGAGGTGGCGCGGCGGCACATCGCTCGTGATGACGACCTGCTTGTCGTGGTCGTGGAGCGTGTTGAAGGTGTGGAAGAAGGCCTCCTGCGTCTCGGCCTTTCCCTGGAGGAACTGGATGTCGTCGATCAGGAGGATGTCGACATCGCGGTAGCGCGCCTGGAAAGCGGAGCCGCGGTTGTTGGCGATCGAGTTGATGAAGTCGTTGGTGAACTCTTCGCTGGACACGTATCGCACACGGATGCCGGTGTACAGGCTGAGGGCGTAGTCGCCGATCGCGTGCAGAAGGTGGGTCTTTCCCAGCCCGGAGTCGCCGTAGATGAAGAGCGGGTTGTACGCCTTCGCCGGCGCCTCCGCGACGGCGACGGCCGCCGCGTGCGCGAAGCGGTTGGACTGACCGATGACGAAGTTGTCGAAGCTGTACTTCGGATTCAGGCGCGTGTCATTGCGCGAGGGCGAGGCCGCCGTCTCGGCGTAGTCTTCGGCAGCGGGTCGGGCGATGGGCACCGGCGCGGAGGCGGATTGAACAGGCACCGGCACCGTGAGGTGCGCATCGGCGAGCTCGGGGTTGACCACGACGCGGAACGAGGATGCCGCCGGCTCCGCGTCCACGCGAGCCAGAGCCTCCATGATGGGAGCCCGCAGACGCTTGTTGAGCTGAGCCGCGGTGAGGTCGTTGGGAACGTCCAGATAGAGGGTGCCGCTCATGACGCCCTGGGCGACGGCGAGATTGATGAAGCCCTGCAGCTGTGGAGTGACGCGCTCGTCTCCGGAGAGCTCTTCCAGCACGGCGGCCCAGACAGGGACATCTGGAATCTCGTGCTGTGACATGTCCCCTCCGGGGGTGCGATCGGTGCGGGACAGGGCGACATCGACGATGATCGAACCTGTGGATAACTATCGCAGTCACGGTAGTCAGCGACCCCGCGAGGAGCAAAATCCACTGTAGATCCGGCCCGCGTGTCTTCACCACACGCTATCCACAGTCGGCGGATAATGATCCGTCCGGGTCGCTCGGTTTGAGTTCTTGTGGTTCTCGACGTAGCCTTAGTCGGTTGACTTATGCCCTGGGGCGCCCTCGGACGCTCTTGGACAGTCCCTGTACCCCGTGTCCCCGGTCTAGAGCGTTCGGGTGACCGCCGATCCGGAGTGATCCTCATGAGCAAGCGCACGTTCCAGCCCAACAACCGCCGCCGCGCCAAGAAGCACGGCTTCCGCGCCCGCATGCGTACGCGTGCCGGTCGTTCGATCCTGTCGGCGCGCCGCGCCAAGGGTCGCACCGAGCTTTCCGCCTGATCCGACAAAAGTGCTGGCGCGCGGGAACCGCATCACCCGCGGGGCGGAGTACAAGACCGTCGTCCGCAGGGGTGTCCGCTGTGCCGCGCCGCACACCGTGACGTATGTGACGACGTCGACGGAGGACCGCCCGCCGCGCTTCGGCTTCATCGTGAGCAAGCAGGTGGGCGGCGCTGTCGTCCGCAACACCGTTCGTCGACGCCTGAAGGCCGTGTGTGCACAGGCGATGGACGATGTCCGCCCCGGTGCGGACGTCGTCATCCGCGCGCTTCCGAGTGCCGCGACCGCGGATTTCGCGCAGCTGCGCGACGAGGTCACCCGATGCCTGGCACGACGGGCCGCCGCGTGAGTACGACGACGCTGCCCTCGTACTCCCTCGGCACCGGACACCTCACGGCATCCGGTGTACTGGCGTCCATCCCCCTGTTGCCGCGCAATGCAGGCCTCGTTCTTCTGCACGGCTATCGCGCGACGATCTCCCACCTGTACGGCGACGTCTGCAAGTATTACCCTTCCTGCTCTGCCTATGCGGTCGGAGCGGTGCAGCAGCATGGTCTCGTCAAGGGCTCGGCCCTCACGGCCGCCCGCCTCGCACGCTGTCACCCGTGGGCTCATGGTGGAATCGATGATGTGCCCCTGCACGCGAACTTCCGACACGAGCTGACCCGCTTCGGCTTCGTCGTGCCACCCACAGACGAGGCGTCATCCGACGCGTCGCCGAGAAAGGACTGATCCGTGCTGGATCTTCTCTACGCCGCCGCTGCGGCGACGCCGACCCCCGTCGTGCCGACGCCGACCACACCCGCGCCGTCGTCGAGCCTCGACTTCTTCAGCACCATCATGTGGCCGTTCAAGTGGATCGTCGAAGCGATCCTCGTGTTCTGGCACTGGATCTTCACGTCCATCGGTCTCGAGGCCGACGCCGGACTCACCTGGGTGCTGTCGATCATGGGGCTCGTGATCGTCGTTCGCAGCGCCCTCATTCCTCTCTTCGTGCGTCAGATCAAGAGTCAGCGCAAGATGATGGAAATCGCTCCTGAACTGCGAAAAGTTCAGGAGAAGTACCGCGGCAAGAAAGATCAGCTCTCGCGTGAGGCGATGAGCCGCGAGACGATGGCGTTGTACAAGAAGCACGGCACGACGCCCGTGTCGAGCTGTCTGCCGTTGCTGGTGCAGATGCCCATCCTTCTCGGCATGTTCTACACGCTCAGCGATGTGAAGAAGCACGCCGAATGGGGCGTGGGAGGCGTGGGGCTTCTGAGCAAGGACCTCACGTGGCAGTTCTATGAGGCGAAACTCTTCGGTGTCGCGCCGCTGCACACCAGCCTGGTCGAGGCCATCAATCAGAAGCCGTCCGGCTGGGAAGCAACGGTCGCGATCCTGATCGTCCTCGTGGTGCTGATGATCGCGTCGCAGTTCATCACCCAGCTGCAGATCATCTCGAAGAACCTCTCCCCCGAGGCCAAGACCGGCCAGGCCTACCAGATGCAGCGCATCATGCTCTACATCCTGCCGCTCGCCTTCATCTTCTCGGGCATCTTCTTCCCCCTGGGGGTGGTGCTCTACTGGTTCACCTCGAACATCTGGACAATGGTGCAGCAGTTCCTCGTGATTCGAAACCTCCCCACGCCCGGCTCCGAGGCGGCCAAGGCTCGCGAAGAGCGCCTTGCGCGCAAGGGCAAGGCCATCGACGCACAGGGAAAGATCGTGCCGCTGGAGAAGTACCAGGCCGAACAGCTGCGCCTCTACGAAGAGGCGCAGAAGGCGAAGGCTGAAGCTCCCAAGCGGCAGCAGCCGGTGAGCAAGCAGCGAGCGAAGAAGCAGTCGCAGCAGCCGAAGAACAAGCCCACCACCGATTCTTGATCGAATCGTCAATCCTCCGAGGACCCTCATGAGCACTACTTCCGAGAGTGACGCCGCCGAGCGTCCCGCCGCGACCACCGAGCAACTCGAGCAGGAAGGCGACATCGCGGCCGACTACCTGGAGGCACTTCTCGACATCGCTGACATCGATGGTGACCTGGCACTCGATGTGCGTGCCGGCCGTGCGTATGTGTCGGTCGAGAACGATGATGCCGACGCGCTGCGGTTGCTCTCGGAGCCTGACACGGTGCAGGCGCTGCAGGAGCTCGTGCGCATCGCGGTGCAGACGAAGACCGGTCGCTTCTCGCGGCTGATTCTCGACGTCGGCGGTTCTCGTGACGCACGCCAGCGCCAACTGGAAAAGCTCGTCGATCGTGCCATCGCGCGACTGGACGAGGGTGCGTCCCAGGCATCGCTTCCGGCGATGACGAGCTACGAACGAAAGCTCGTGCATGACATCGTCGCTGACCGGGGCTTGGTGTCCGAGTCGTACGGCGACGGCGCCGACCGTCACACGGTGATCCGTCGCGCCTGACACCCATGGACGACGTTTCACGTGAAACAACCGGGGTCGAGACAGAACCAGCGTCTGCTCTCGTCGTGTTCGGCGACCGACTCCCCCTCGCCCGCCAATTCGCGGCCGCCCTTGCGGCACATGGCGAAGAGCGCGGGCTGATCGGTCCGCTCGAACCTCCTCGGCTGTGGAACCGCCACATCCTCAATTCCGCGATTGCAGCGCCGCTCTTCCCGACCGGTGGACGCGTGGCGGATGTGGGGTCGGGGGCCGGCCTTCCGGGTCTGGTGCTCGCTATTGCGCGCCCGGATGTGCAGTGGGTGCTTGTTGAGCCTATGGAGCGACGGGTGGCGTGGCTCGAGGAACAGACAGCGCAGCTCCGTCTGGACAATGTCGAGGTAGTGCGCGCGCGTGGCGAGGAGTGGACCGGTGGCCCCGTTCTCGACGCCGTGACGGCGCGTGCGGTGAGCGCGCTGCGCACACTGATCCCGCTGACCGCTCCCCTGTTGCGCTCGGGGGGCGAACTCGTGCTGCTCAAGGGCGCCAATGCGGAGAATGAGATCGCGGCCGCGGAGAAGGTGATTCGTCGCTACAAGCTGACCGATGTGCGCGTTGAGACGGTCGGCGAGGGGATCATCGCTGAGCCCACCCGCGTCCTTCGCGCGACACGGGCTGCGTGAGCATTGCACACTGTTCGGCGCTACTGTTTCACGTGAAACACCCGCGCGGGATCTGCCCGTGACGGCGTGGTGATCGTTTCACGTGAAGCATCGACGCACTGAGCTGGTCTCTTTGGACGGTGCCGCCTGGACGACGACGGGTGCTCGCGTCGCCGATGCGATACATCCTGCACACGCCGGTTTCGCGTGCATACGGGTTCGCGCGCACGATGAGGCTCCCACGCCGAGGTGTACGCGAGGGATCCCCGGGGTGAGGCGCAATCGGGACGGTGATCGGCATGCCGATCACCGTTGGGTGGTGGCGATGGTCACCGTCGGCGTCATCATGGGGGCGATACCCGGGCGACTTCGTCGGGAGGCCTGCTGGGGTTCGACGAGCTCTGTCGTCGCACGGCTCATGACGAGCCGACCGGGTGAGAGCTGCGGCCAGAGATTCCTGCCCCGGCGCCAAGGCCCGACGTCGGCCCCAGGGGTACGGAGCGCGGCATCCCCCTGCGCGTCATTGAGCCCGGCATCTCGATGGCGTCGACGTTACGGAGTGAGAGCAGGTCGGGCGATCGAACGGGGCTGACACCCAGGGCCTGATGGTGTAACGCGTGCCCACTGTTCCGGACTCGTCGGCGCATCGGACCCGCCGCACGTTGTCTCACGTCGGTTTCACGTGAAACATGAGCGTGGTCACCTGAGGACCGCTGCGCAGGTGGACGTGCAGACTGTCCGCGTCGAACGGGCCGCGCTCGCGTCTCGTCTCAGAAGCTGCGGGCGCGGTGACCGAGACGCGCGCATGCCCGAGTTCCGGTGGGCCGTGAGTAGACGCCACTGTTTCACGTGAAACACAACGAGACGGCGCGGTGTCAGTGGAGCGCCCACTGTGCGTCGAACAGCACCCACGTCACGCGCAGCCCTTCGTTTCACGTGAAACATGCTCGGATGAGGCCCCCGGGGACCGCCGCGTCGGACGCCTCGACTACAGTAGAGGAGTCCCGAAAAGACAGGAGTTGATGGTGCCGGAATCGGAGAACGCGACCGCACCCGCACCCTTCTCCATCGACGACAGCCCGATCGCTCGCGAACTCGCCGACCTCACGTCGCGCCGGAAGGCGTTGGATGCCGTCGACGTCGAGTTCACGGGCGCCACGCGCGTCTTCACGGTATCGAACCAGAAGGGCGGCGTCGGAAAGACGACGACTACCGTGAACCTCGCGGCCGCGCTGGCATCGCTCGGAGCGCGTGTTCTGGTGATTGATCTCGACCCGCAGGGAAACGCGTCCACGGCGCTGGGTGTGCCACACTCCGCCGACATCCCCAGCGTCTACGACGTGCTCATCGACGAGTTCCCCCTCGCTGACATCATCCAGGTCAGCCCGGAGTCGCCGAATCTGCTGTGCGCTCCCAGCACGATCCACCTCGCCGGAGCAGAGATCGAACTCGTGTCGCAGGTGGCGCGCGAGCACCGCCTGCGCACGGCGCTCGACGATTTCCTCGCCACCACGTCGGAACGCATCGACATCGTCCTCATCGACTGCCCCCCCTCGCTGGGACTGCTCACCATCAATGCCTTCACCGCCGCGAGCGAGCTGCTGATCCCCATTCAGTGCGAGTACTACGCGCTCGAGGGTCTGAGCCAGCTTCTGGGGAGTGTCCGCATGATCCAGAAGCACCTGAACCCCCGCCTGCACCTTTCGACGATCCTTCTGACGATGTACGACGGCCGCACGCGCCTTGCTCAGCAGGTCGCCGATGAGGTGCGCCAGCACTTTCCGCAGGAGGTGCTGCGGACAGTCATTCCCCGCTCGGTGCGCGTCTCGGAGGCGCCGAGCTTCGGACAGACGGTCATCGCGTACGACGGCCAGTCGGCCGGTGCCGTGTCGTATCGCGAAGCGGCGGTAGAACTGGTCCAACGCGCTCAGCGCGCCCCCGCGAACGAGGAGAACTCCTGATGGCGAAACGTACCGGTCTCGGCCGCGGAATCGGCGCACTCATCCCCACCGGTGACAGTGCAGAGGCGCGTCCCGTCGACGTCTTCTTCCCCGGTGCGTCATCTGCCGCGGCTGAGGCCGCGACCGTCGAGTCGCGCGATGCACAGGTCTCCGGTGTCGCAGACTCGGATGCCGCGGCATCCGCCGTGGGTGACGAAGCCGAGCTCGTGGCGGTGCCGGGGGCGCGACTGATCACGATCGACCCGAACGACATCGTTCCCAACCCCCGCCAGCCGCGCACGAACTTCGATCCCGACGATCTCGCGGAGCTGGTGCACAGCGTCCGCGAGTTCGGAGTGCTGCAGCCGGTCGTCGTCCGTCTCAACGACGAGGGCAAATACGAGCTCATCATGGGGGAGCGTCGCACGCGTGCCTCTCGTGAGGCCGGGTTGACGTCGATCCCTGCGATCGTCCGGGAGACCGCCGACGAGGACCTGCTGCGCGACGCGCTGCTGGAGAACCTGCATCGCTCGCAGCTGAACCCGCTCGAAGAAGCGTCGGCGTACCTCCAGTTGCTCGAGGACTTCGGCATCACGCAGGAGCAGCTGGCGACGCGCATCGGTCGGTCGCGGCCGCAGATCAGCAACACGATCCGACTCTTGAAGTTGCCCATGCCGGTGCAGCAGCGCGTCGCGGCGGGCGTCATCAGCGCAGGTCACGCACGCGCGATCCTCTCGCTGGATGACGCCGACGCGATGCAGCGACTGTCCGACAAGATCATCAACGAGGATCTCTCCGTGCGTGCCGCGGAAGCCGTCGCGAAGGGCATCGCGGACGCGGGCTCACGTCGGATCGCGCCCAAGGCGGGGGCACGTCGCGCGCACCTCGACGACGTCGCCGAGCGCCTCGGTGACCGTCTCAACACGAAGGTGAAGATCACGTTGACGGCAAGAAAAGGCCAGATCAACATTGATTTCGCCACCGTTCAGGATCTCAACCGCATCCTCGGTGAGCTCGGTGAGGACGGGTACGGCGCCGCAAGCGGCGCGTAGGCTGGAGGGGTGAAAGACGACCCCTCGCTCCCGCGTCGCGCCAGCCTGGAGCTGTTGCGCGCCGAAGCGGCGGACGAGCTGGCTGTGCTCGTCGAGGAGCGCATCCGCGACGGCGAGGACCCGTGGGACTTCATGGAAGATCTGCCGTCGGTCGACGAGCTCGTCGTGCTCACCCTGCGGGCGGAGAACATCGCCTCCGACGGCGGCAACAAGCCGACGGCGTCGCGTAACTACCGGGTGCTGCGACAGATCGCGTTGCAGTACCCGCCGCTGACGCGGGCGGTGTGGCGCCTGCTGGGAAGCGAACCGCACCGGCGTTGGGACGCGTCGGTGCGAGCCGAAGCATCCTGAACGCCGGTGCGGGTCAGTGCTTGGGTGCCGCGCGGGGCGGCCGCGGGCTGAGGAGTGCTCAGCCGAGGTAGGCGGCGAGGTCCTGCTCGAGGGCGAACTTCGGCTTGGCGCCGATGATCGTCTTCTCGACCTGGCCCTTGTTGAACACCTTCATCGCCGGGATGGAGGTGATCTGGTACTCCATGGCGAGGTTGGGGTTCTCGTCGACGTTGAGCTTGAGGACCGTGATCTTCTCGCCGTTCTCCGACTGGATCTCGTCGAGGATGGGTCCGACCATGCGACACGGACCGCACCAGGCGGCCCAGAAGTCGACGAGGACGGGTCCCTCAGCGTCGATGACGTCCTGCTGCCAGGTGCTCTCGCTCGTGGCCTTGGCGGTCATGTCTGTCTCCTTCGTTGTGAGCCGCGGTTCTTTCGGCTCCGGTGTGTGAAACGCGGGGGGATGCCGGGATGTTCCCGACTCCGCACGCACGGGCT
Source organism: Microbacterium sp. SCN 69-37 (assembly GCF_001724435.1). NCBI lineage: Bacteria > Bacillati > Actinomycetota > Actinomycetes > Micrococcales > Microbacteriaceae > Microbacterium > Microbacterium sp. SCN 69-37. The sequence continues at coordinate 27,805 of NZ_MEEL01000020.1, read as the reverse complement.
CGGTCAGGCGGCGTCTTCGAGGCCGTCGATCTCGGCGGCATCCTTCTCAGGAGCTCCGGCATCGCCGCGGGCGGCGAGGTAGTGCTCGACGTCGAGGGCGGCGGCGGTACCACTGCCGGCAGCCGTGACCGCCTGGCGATAGATCGGGTCGACCACATCACCGGCGGCGAAGACCCCGGGCACCGAGGTGCGCGAGGAGCGGCCGTCCACCCAGATGGTGCCGTGCTCGGTCAGTCGCAGCGAATCGTGCACGAGATGGGTGCGCGGGTCGTTGCCGATCGCGACGAAGACTCCGGTCACAGCCAGTTCGCGCTCAGTGCCGTCGACCGTGTCGCGCAGCAGCAGTCCCGAGACCGCATCGCCACCGAGGACGTCGACGACCTCGCTGTTCCACACGAACTCGATCTTCTCGTTCGCGAAGGCTCGCTCCTGCATGATCTTGGAGGCGCGCAGCTCCGAGCGACGGTGGATGACGTACACCTTCGAGGCGAATTTCGTGAGGAAGGTCGCTTCCTCCATCGCGGAGTCGCCGCCGCCGACGACAGCGATGGCCTGCTCGCGGAAGAAGAAGCCGTCGCACGTCGCGCAATACGACACTCCGTGACCGGACAGTCGCGACTCGCCCTCGATACCGATCTTTCGCGGGGCGGAACCCGTCGCGAAGATGACGCTCTCGGCCTCGTGCTCGGCACCGCTGCCGAGCACGATCTTCTTGACGTCGCCGGTGAGCTCGAGCTTCACGACATCGTCGTAGACGACCTCGGTGCCGAACTTCTCCGCCTGCTCCTGCATCTTCGCCATGAGGTCGGGACCCATGATGCCCTCGGGGAATCCGGGAAAATTCTCCACCTCGGTGGTGTTCATGAGCTCGCCGCCGGCCTCGACCGAGCTCGCGATGAGCAGGGGGGAGAGGTTCGCCCGCGCCGCGTAGATGGCGGCGGTGAATCCGGCCGGGCCGGAACCGATGATGATGACCTGTCGCACGTGCTCTTCCCTTTCCGCACGAGCCCCTGTCGGGCTCCAGTGCGTGCAACCCATGCTAACCGCGCGGCATTCCGCGCCGTCGGTCAGCGGCCGGTGAGGCGTCGCACGAGTCGGCCCGCGATCGCGAGCTCAGGGGTGCGCAGCAGCGCCAGAGCGGCGATGTAGACGACCAGCGACGCCGCGCCCACGAGGCCGCCGCCGATCGCACCGAGCAGGCGGTCGGACACGGTCCAGCCCGCAGGTCCACCCACCAGCAGGAACACGGCCCATCCCGCGCCGAACGCGGGGACGGCGGCGACGGCGAAGCGGCCGAGCGCCCTCCACGTCGTGCGCAGAGCGGTCGTGTCGGTGTGTCGGCGCAGCAGGCGCAGCGCGACCGGCAGCTGCACGTACGTCGAGAGCGACTGCGTGAAGGCGACGGTGGCGGCGAGGAAGGCCAACGGCAGCAGTCCCGCTGCGACCGCGACCGCCGCGACTGCGGCGCCGAGGGCGGCGAGGGCGGCCTGCACGAAAGAGAAGACGAACGGCGTGCGGGTGTCCTGGAAGGCGAAGAACGCCCGGCGGATGATCAGCAGCACACCGAACGGCACCAGCGCGATGAGGTAGCCGCAGAGCACCCACGCCATCGGGACCGCACCGTCGGAGTCGGTCGTGAACACGCGGGAGAGTGGGACGGATGCCGCGCCGATCGCGGCCGTGAATCCGAACCCGAACAGCGCGATGGCGCGGATGGACTCGTCGAGGTTGGGAGCGACGCGATCGAGCCGCCCTGCGGCGACCTCCTCGGCGAGCCGCGTGAAGTACGTGGTCGAGATCGACATCGCGACGATCGAGTGCGGGAGCATGAAGATGAGCCACGCGTAGACCAAGACGGTGACGCTCGCCTCGCCGGACGCCTGTGTGACGACGCGGGATTGCACGATTCCCGCGAGCTGGCCGACGACCACGGCGAGGAACGTCCACCATGCGAGCGTGCCGACGTGTCGGAGGCCGATGCCACGCCATCCGAAGTCGGGTCGGATGTGCAGTCGCGTGCGCTTCCAGAACAGCAGGAGCACGAACGTCTGCATCGCGATGCCCAGCGTGGCGGTTCCGCCGAGGAGCGCGATCATTCCGGCATCCCAGTCCGCGACGGCGGTGAAGGGACCCCCGAAGACCAGGAGGAACACCCCGAACCCGGCGATCGAGACCAGGTTGTTCACGGTCGGAGCCCAGCTGTAGGGGCCGAAGACCTTGCGAGCGTTGAGAACTTCGCCCAGGAGCGCGAACAGCCCGTAGAACAGCAGCTGCGGAAGCAGCCAGGAGGCGAAGGCGACGGCGAGACCCTTCTGGGTGCCGTTCCATCCGTCCGTATAGAGCCAGATCAGCGCGGGCGCCAGCGCCATCATGAGGGCCGTTGCCGCGACCAGCACGACGCTACCGAGGGTCAGCAGCTTCGACACGTACCGCGAGCCGCCGTCGCTGTGCGCGGCGGCCTTCACGATCTGCGGGACGAGGATGCCGGTGATCACACCGGCGGCGAGGAGCTCGTACACGTTCGTCGGCAGCTGCGCCGCGATGCTGAAGGCGTCGGCGGCCTTACTGCCGTACGAGCCGATCACGGCGACGAGCACGAGAGAGCGCACCAGTCCGGCGGCGCGCGAGAACAGCGTTCCCGCTCCGATGATGGCGCTCGCGCGACCGAGATTAGCCATCGACGTCCTCTGTCTGGGGGTTGTGCGCCGCGGTGGCGGCGGCGATGCGGCGGCGGCGCATCTTGCGCGCCGTGCGGACGATGCCGAGCACGAGCATCGCGCCGATGAGCACCGACATGACGACGATGCCGACCGACTCCCACTCGGCGCGCACCGAGATGGCGACGCGCACTCGGGGGCCGATCTCCACGCCGGCCGAACTGCGCAGCTGCAGGTCGAGCGTCGACTCGCCGCTTCCCACCCGCGCCTGCACCGGAACCAGCACGCGGGTGCTCTGGGCCGCGCCCACGGATACGTCCGCCGTCTTCTGCACGATCAGGCGCGGGTCGTTGGGGGCGGCGGTCAGGGTCAGTGTGACCGGCCACGGCAGGTCGTTGCGCACCGAGAAGGTGAGCGGCGCCGACGAGGCCAGCAGTGTGATGTCGCTCGGGGGCACGATCGCCACGGACCCCAGGGTCGTGCTCGTCGCATCGCGATGATCCGACAGTGCGCTGGCGAACTGGTCGGGAGCCGCCCGCCACACGTTCCCCATCAATTGGAGGATCTCCGCCCGATCGGGCGCGGTGAGAAGCGTCGGATCGGCGAGCACGGTGGCGAACGCGGCGACGCGGTTCTCCTGGTCGAGCAGATCGCGGAGCGCGTCGACACGTGTCGGATCATCCGCCGTGCCGCCGGTGACGGAGACGGACGCCGCCGGGGCCGCCAGCAGTGCATCCAGATCCCACGGCGTGCGCCCGGCCAGTGAGGATGCCGCCGTGATCGCCGCCCGCAGGCCCGTCGCGGACCGTCCGGTCGCACGGTCGACGACGACGAGCAGCGGCGCGGAGGCGGCGGCACCCCGTGTGGCGACGCTCGCGTAGGCGGAGGCGGCCGCGAGACCGGCACCCTGGTGCACGGGGTCGGAGGCGAGCGAGGCGGTGCGCAGCGCACTCGAGGCGCCGTCGTCGTAGGCGAGGATGCCGGCGCCCGCGGCATCCGCTCGTGCCCCGACGGCACCGCTGAGAGCACTCGTGCCCACGAGCGTGATCGCAGCGGGCTCGGTCGAGCCGGAGGCGCCCGGCGCGTTCTGCAGTGCGGCGACGACACCCGCGGTGGCCCAGCCCGTCGCGGGCCAGAAGACATTGGCGCGCGCCGTGCCGATGTCGAGCAGCTGGTCGAGGGTGGGCAGCGTGCGCCCGTCGGGCGCGGGGGTCGCTGTGGGGCTTGCGCCGGCGGCCACGGCGGTGGAGGTGAAGTTCCGCGCCGACATGAAGGGATCGAGGGTGGAGACGCGCAGAGGCGCGGGAAGGCCGGCGGCCATCTGCGTGGCGAGGTCGGCATCACCGAACTGCAGAGCGAAGCGGGAGTTGGGCAGAGCCAGCAGGTCGGCGAGCCATTGCCGCGCCGATGCCGGTGCGGACGAGCCCAGGACGCGGATGGCCGCGGGGATCGCAGGGTCGACGGCGAGGATCGCCGGCGTACCGGTCACGGCGTTCAGTTGCGTGCGCAGGGCTCCGTCGTCGGCGGTGAGCGCTTTCAGGTCGTCCGCGCTGAGCAGGCCGGTGGTGGTCGGCGGAGCGGTGATCGGCACGACGACGCCGACACCGCTCGCGGCGGACGCGGCATCGGGCACGGTCAGCACGCTGTGCGCGACGAGCGGCTGTGTGCCGGTGGTCGGGGAGGAGTACGCGGCGCTCAGCGGGTAGACCCCGGGGGCGAGCGCGCCCAGCGCGCCGAGATCGACCGCCGCTGTCGCCGTCGCGGTCCCGCGCGCGACGACGGCGGTGACCGGTACGGAGGCGACGGTCGTGTCGGCGACCGTCTGGGCGTCGAGCCAGCTCGTCACCTCGGCGCTGGTGGCCAGCGGCGATCGGCTCAGCGCGATGGTCATCGTTCCGCTCGCCGCCGTGGCGTCGCCGGTGTTGGAGACGGCGACCGCGACGGAGACGACCGTCGTGCTGACCACGCCGTTGCCGGCCGGGGCGACGACGACCGACAGGTTTGCGGCATCCGCGGCGTCGGTGGCGCTCGGAGTTGCGGAGGGCTGCGGGGCACCGGTCGCGGCATCCGCAGGGGCCGGCGCGGGGGCGGCGACGATCGCGAGCGCCATCCCGGCCGACGCTGCGAGCAGCACGGCGGCTCGCAGCCCTCGCCGCGCCGCGCCGATGATCGTGCGACGACGACGGCCGCGCACTCCGTCGGGAGGTCGGTGCGCGGCGGCGGGGGAAGACACAGTCATAGCGGGAATCGGCTCCTGTGCGATGCCTGACCGCACGATCAGCTGTGATTCTAGGGTCCTCGCGCTGTGGGCATCCCGTGACCGGCCGCGATCGCCGCGATCCGTCGCGTCGCCGATTGCCGCGAACCGTGCCGGCGTGCGTGAGGATGGGTTGCTGTGGAGCCCACCCTGAACCCCGACCCTGCCCTCATCGCCGCGTTGCGCAGCGACTTGAGCGCTGCCGGCTACCGCGCCGACGCCGTGCGCTCGGTCTGGGGCTCGGTCGCCGACACCGCCGTCGGCCACGGCTTGCACGGACCCGCCCTGGCGGCCCTGGCCCCGCGCACCGATGCGCTCGCCACTCTCGCGCGCCTGTTGTTCCTCGGGGTGAGGACCGACCGTGACGCCGTCGCACGCGCGCTGCCGACGCTCGGGGCGCACGGGCTGGTCGACCTCGGCTTCGCGCGGATCGACGGGGATGCCGTCGCGCCGACGGTTCTCGTGCGTCCCCAGGACGTCGCGGGCGCTCCCGACGACGCCGAATGGTGGATCGCCAGCGACCTCGACGAGGCCGCGCTCGGGGGACCGCTGCCCACGGGCCACGTCCTCGGCGTGGGGGGTGCCTCCCTCGCACTCGCCGGTCTGCAGCTGACCACGCCCGCCGGGCGGGTTCTCGACGTCGGCACGGGCTGCGGCATCCAGGCCCTGCGCGCCCACCTCGCCCTGCGCACTCAGCCCGCCCCGCCGACGATCGTCGCCACGGACGTCTCGCCGCGCGCCCTGGAGTTCACCCGCATCAATGCGCTGCTCAACGAGGTGGAGGGGATCGAGACCCGCCTCGGCAGCCTCTTCGAACCCGTCGCGGGTGAGCAGTTCGACCGTGTCGTGTCGAACCCGCCGTTCGTCATCACGCCGCGCGTCGCGGGCGTGCCGGAATACGAGTACCGCGACGCCGGATACGCCGGCGACGACCTCGTCGCGGCGTTCGTGTCGGGGGTCGGCGCGGTGCTCGGGCCCGGCGGCACCGCGCAGCTGCTGGGCAACTGGGAGTACCGCGCCGGCCAGGACGGTCTGCAGCGCGTGCGCGAGTGGGTCGCCGCCTCACCGGTACCGCTGGAGGCCTGGGTGATCGAGCGGGAGCGCCTCGACCCCCTCGCCTACGCCGAACTCTGGGTACGCGACGGCGGCACCGCGCCGGGGACGGCGGGCTACGGCGCGCTCGTCGACGCGTGGCTCGCCGACTTCGCCGCCCGCGAGGTCGATGCGGTCGGGTTCGGCTACCTGCTGCTGCGGCGCCCGGCATCCGCGATTCCCGCGCTGGCCCGCTACGAGCGCATCACGCACCCGTTGCCCGAGGACGGCGCCCTCGGTGCGCACCTGGGCGCCGCGCTCGCCGCCTTCGACACCCTCGAGCAGGTCGACGACGCGGCCCTCGCCGCCGCCCGCACCATCGTCGCCGACGACGTCACCGAGGCGCGTCATCATCTGCCCGGCGCCGAAGCCCCGAGCGTCATCGAACTGCGCCAGGGCGGCGGTCTCGGGCGCACCCTCGAGGTCGACCCCGCCCTCGCCGCTCTCGTCGGGGCCTCCGACGGTGAGCTCACCGTGGGCCAGCTCTCCGATGCGATCGCGGAGCTGCTCGAAGTGGATGCCGCGGCCCTGCGTGCCGATCTGCTGCCGCGGGTGCGCGAGCTCGTCTTCATCGGGATGCTGCGGCTGGCGTGACCCCGGGGGCGGCGAGGGTGCGCCGGTAGGCTGGAAACCATGCTCAACATGGCCGAAGGCCTCGACCGGCTCGGGTCGCTCGCGACCTCGCCGATCATGGCGACCCTCGGCGCCGCGTTCGCCCAGGCCGGGTTCGAACTGGCGATCGTCGGCGGTCCGGTGCGCGACGCGCTGCTGGGTCGCCCGACCCACGACCTCGACCTCACCACCAACGCCCGCCCCGACGACATCCTGCGGATCGTCAAGCCCCTCGCGACCGCGACGTGGGACATCGGTCGGGCGTTCGGCACGATCGGCGCGAAGATGCCGGGCCCCTCCGGCACCTCCGAGCAGGTCGAGATCACCACCTACCGCGCCGACAGCTACGACGGGCTCACACGCAAGCCCACCGTCGCGTTCGGTGACAGCCTCGACGACGACCTCGCCCGTCGCGACTTCACCGTCGGCGCCATGGCGCTGCGTCTGCCCGTGCCCGCCCTCGTCGACCCGACCGGCGGCGTCGAGGATCTCATCGCGGGCGTCCTGCACACCCCGGGCGACCCCGACGTCAGCTTCGGCGACGATCCCCTCCGCATGCTGCGCGCCGCCCGGTTCGCCAGTCAGCTCGAGTTCGATGTCGCGCCGGCGACCCTCGAGGCCATGGAGCGCCTGCGCGCGACGATCGCGATCGTGAGCCCCGAGCGGGTGCAGGCCGAGCTCGTGAAGCTCCTCGCCACCGACGATCCGGTGCGCGGCATCCGCATCCTCGTCGAGACGGGGCTGATGGGCGAGATCCTCCCCGAGGTGCCCGCACTGCGCCTCGAAGTCGACGAGCACCATCACCACAAGGACGTCTACGAGCACTCGCTCACGGTCCTGCGCCAGGCCATCGAGCTGGAGCACGCCCGGCATCCGGGGGCGGCGCCCGATACGACGCTGCGCCTGGCCGCGCTGCTGCACGACATCGGCAAGCCAGCGACGCGCAAGCTCGAGCCGGGCGGCGGTGTCAGCTTCCACCACCACGACGTCAAGGGTGCGCGCCTGGCGCGCAAGCGCCTGCAGGCGCTGCGCTTCGACGGCGACACGATCTCGGCGGTCACGCAGCTCATCGAGCAGCACCTGCGCTTCTTCGGGTACGCCGAGGGCGCCTGGACCGACTCGGCGGTGCGGCGCTACGTGCGGGATGCCGGTGATCAGCTCGAGCGGCTCCACATCCTCACCCGCGCCGACGTGACCACCCGCAACGCGAAGAAGGCCACGCGGCTGCGCCGCGCGTACGACGACATCGAGTGGCGCATCGACGAGCTCGCCTCGCAGGAGGAGCTCGCCGCCATCCGCCCCGAGCTCGACGGCAACCGGATCCAGGAGATCCTCGGCATCCCGCCCGGCCGCGAGGTCGGCGAGGCGTACCGCTTCCTGCTGGAGGTGCGCCTGGACGAGGGCCCGATCGGCGCGGACGCCGCCGAGCAGCGCCTGCGTGCCTGGTGGGACGCCCGCTGACCCCTCTTCCCCTCCGCGAGCCGCCACGTTCGTGCCGAGTCGCCATGCTCTGGCGCGTTGAATCTTGGCGGCTCGGGGCAATCTTGGTGGCTCGCGATCTAGACTGACGGCACCTCCTCACCGTCGAACGGAGTCGCCGTGCCCTCGCCGTGGTCATCGCGCCGCGAGGTCTCGCCAGAGACGTCGCGTCTGCTGATCGAGCGCGCGCACGAAGAGCTGGTCGGGGGCAACGTCGGCGATCCGCGGCTCGGTCAGATCCGCCCGCTCGTGCAGGACTCCTGGCGACGCTCGCTCGCGCACCTCGTCGGCGCCGAGGGGCTGCCGCCGCTCGACCTGGGTGACGACGAACTCGAGGCGTATCGGCGGGCACATCCTCTCTCGGCGGCGATGGACATGATCCGCGCCCTGCTGCTGCCGGGTGGGGAGAGCGACTCGGGAGTCGTGGTCGCCGTGGGGGATGCCGTCGGCCGCCTGTTGTGGGTGGAGGGCGACCGCCGGGTGCGCAGCCTCACGGGAGACATGGGCTTCGTCGCGGGCGCGAACTGGTCGGAGGAGGCGGTGGGCACCGCGGCGCCCGGCACCGCGCTGGCCCTCGGGCGCTCGGTGCAGATCCACGGCGCCGAGCACTACAACCGCCTCGTGCAGCCCTGGTCGTGCACAGCGGCGCCCGTCTACGACCCGGAGACGCGCCAGGTCCTCGGCGTCATCGATGTCACGGGCGACAGCGACGCCGCCACCCCGCAGGCGCAGCTGCTCGTCGACGCGACGGCGCGCGCCGTCGAAGCCGAGCTGCTCGTCGGCAGGCTCCGCGCCCGCGCCGAGCCTCCCGCGCCGCGGCGGACGCGGCGGCCCGCGGCGACCGCGGCGACCGCAACGACGATGCTGCGCGTGCTCGGACGCGACCGGGCGCTCCTCGATGTCGCCGGGCCCGACAGTGCCACGGTGACCGAGCTGTCGGCTCGGCACGCCGAGATCCTTCTCATGCTGGCCGTGCATCGCGAGGGACTGTCGGCCGAGCGGCTCGGACAGCTCGTCTACGGCGAGGACGACGCGGAGGGAACGCTGCGACCCGAGCTGGTGCGCCTGCGCAAGGTGCTGGAGCGGGTGGCGCCGCAGCTGGTGCCGGCATCCCGCCCCTACCGCCTCACGACAGAGCTGCACACCGACGCCCATCAGGTGGTCGCGCTGCTCGGACGCGGTGCGCACCGCGTCGCGCTCGCGGCCTACCGCGGGCGCGTGCTGCCCAACTCGGTCGCCCCCGGCGTGGAGGAGTTCCGCGAGTCGGTGCGCCTCGCCCTGCGCGAGGCCCTGCTCACGGAGGCCTCCGTCGACGTGCTGCTCGCGTACGCCGACACCGACGACGGCGCCGACGACGCCGAGGTCCTGCGTCTGGCGCTCGAGATGCTGCCGGCGCGCTCGCCGCGACGAGCCGGTCTCGTCGCGCGGTTGGAGAAGCTCGAGCGCTGAGCGCGGGTGGTGGTGGGCTGGGGGCGCGGAGCGGTTGGTTGAGGCGGAGTTGCGCGCGCGGCGGCGTCCGACCCGACCCCGGCGCGACAGGGTCGGGCGAGGATGCCAGGATGGGCGCAGACGCCGTCACCGGCGCCGAGGGAGGATAGACATGACCGACGACGCGCCCACACCCGACCTGGTGCGACTCGCGAGCGCCTACGGCATCGCGACGGAGTACTGGTCGTTCTTCGGCGACCGGGTGCAGGTCCCGGCATCCACCCTGCGGGCGGTGCTGGCGGCGATGGGCATCGACGCGTCGACGGATGCCGCGATCAGCGCGGCCCTCGTCGCGGAGGAGGAGCGGGTGTGGCGCGAACTGCTCCCCGCCTCGTTCGTGACGCGCGCCGGCGTCGGCGTGCTGTGGGTGCACGTCTTCGACGGGCACGACGTGACCGTGACGGTGGCTCTCGAGGACGGGTCGGAGCGCGCGCTCACGATCCCCGAGCAGCGCCCGGCCGCGCGGCTGGTGGACGGCATCCTGCGGTGGCGGGTCGAGATTCCGGTGCCCGACGACCTGCCGCTGGGGTGGCACACCGTGCGCGCGGAGCAGCGCCCGTTCGGCGGCGGCGCCGAAGCCGACCGCACGGCATCCGCCCCGTTCGTGATCACGCCCGATCGCCTCGGCGACCCGCCCGCCCGTCCCGGGCGCACGCGCGGCTGGGGCCTCATGGCGCAGCTGTACTCCGTCCGCTCACGGGCATCGTGGGGCCTCGGCGACTTCGCCGACCTCGCCGATCTCGCGGCGATCGCGGGCGAGCGCGGCGCCGACTTCCTGCTGATCAACCCCGTGCACGCTGCCGAGGTGACCAGTCCGATCGAACCGTCGCCGTACCGCCCCGCGACCCGCCGCTTCCTGGCGCCGCTGTACGTGCGCCCCGAAGACGTCCGTGAGGTCGCTTACCTGACGCCCACCGAGCGCGCCGTCGTCGAGGCCGCCCGCGGTCCCGTCGCGGCGATGGACGACGACGCGGACCGCATCGATCGCGACGCGGTCTGGGCCGCGAAGAGACTCGGCCTCGACGCGATCTTCGCGGTGCCGCTGACGCCGTCGCGCCGCGCCGAGCTCGATGCGTTCGCCGCGCGCGAGGGGCAGCCGCTGCAGGACTTCGCCCTGTGGTGCGCGCTCGAGGAGCACTACCTCGGTCGCGAGAGGCCCGCCGAGGTCGACGACATCCGCTCCCCGCTGGTCGCCGAGCTGCGCACGCGCCTGGCCGATCGCGTCGCGTTCCACGTGTGGCTGCAGTGGATCGCCGACCAGCAGGTCGCCGACGCGCAGGCCGCAGCCAGGGCGGCGGGCATGGCGATCGGTGTCATGCACGACCTGGCCGTCGGGGTGCACCCGCAGGGGTCGGACGCGTGGTCGCTACGGGAGATGTACGCGACCGGCATGGCGGTCGGCGCGCCGCCCGACATGTACAACCAGCAGGGCCAGACCTGGAATCAGCCGCCGTGGCTGCCGCGCGCGCTCGCCGAGGCCGGGTACGCGCCGCTGCGCGACATGATCCGCACGCTGTTGCGCCACGCCGGCGCGCTGCGCATCGATCACGTGATCGGGCTGTTCCGCCTGTGGTGGATCCCCGAGGGGCTCAGCCCCGCCGCCGGCACCTACGTGCGCTACGACCACGAGGCGATGATCGGCGTGCTGCTGCTCGAAGCCCACCGCGCGGGTGCGGTGCTCATCGGCGAGGACCTCGGCAACGTCGAGCCGTGGGTGCGCGAGTACCTGTCGGCGCGCGGCGTGCTGGGCACCTCGGTGCTGTGGTTCGAGCGCGAGGGCGACGGCTTCCGTCCGCCGGAGCAGTACCGCCGATCGCTGCTGGCGACCGTGAACACGCACGACCTGCCGCCGACCGCGGGGTACCTGGCCGACGAGCACGTCGCCCTCCGCGCCCGCCTCGGTCTGCTCACCCGCCCGGTCGAGGAGGAGCTCGCCGATGCGGATGCCGAGCGCGCGAGCATGCTGGCACTCTTGCGCGAACGCGGACTGATCGGCGACGAGCCCGGCGAGGCGGAGGTCATCGAGGCGCTGAACGTGCTGATCACGGCATCCCCCGCGCAGCTGATCGGCGTCGCCCTCGTGGATGCCGTCGGGGAGCGCCGGGCGCAGAACCAACCCGGGACCGACCGCGAGTACCCGAACTGGCAGATCCCGCTGGCCGGACCCGACGGTCGCGCCGTGCTGCTGGACGACCTGGTGCACAACGACCGCTTCGACGCGCTCACGCGCGCCGTCGACGCTCACCTCTGACGAGCAGCGGCGCCGCGGGCGCAGGCGCCGGTCCGTCGGGGCCGGCGGGGCGGATGCGGGCGAGAACGCCGACGACCACGAGCACGAGTCCGAGCAGTTGCGCGGGACCGAACGGCTCGTGCGCGACGACGACGCCCAGGAGCACACCGGTCACGGGATTGAGCAGCCCGATCACGCCGACCACGGCGCCGGGCAGGCGAGCGAGCCCGGTGAACCAGGCGGCGTAGGCCACCGCTGTCGCCACGAGGATGATGTACGCGAAACCGAGCAGCGCCGGTCCGTCGAGCGCCGGCGGTGCTCCTTCCACGATGATCGCGACGGGCATCACGACGAGCGACCCCGCGATGAGCTGCCATGCCGTCATCGTCAGGGGTGGCACGTCGGCTCCCCACCGCCTCGTGCGCCTCACCCCCGAGGGCGTGGAGCTCATCGACCGCGCGTTCACGGCGCACCTCGCCAACGAGCACCGCCTTCTCCCGCTCCTGCCCGCGGGCGACGCCGACGCCCTGCGCGACGCCTCCCGCCGCTGGCTCGCGGCCCTCGCCCATGACTGACCCCCGGCATCCCGCCCCGCCCCCACCGCGAGAAACCACTCTCGCGCCGAGAAACACCCCACGCAGGGGTTTCTCGGCACGCAACGTGTTTCTCGCGGCGGATGCCGGGGCGCAAGCCACGCGGATGCCGCGGCGCCAGCCGCCCACGCAACGCGATGCAACGTTGCGGTGCGTAGCGTCAGCGCATCCGAACGCGGCGAGGGATGCCGCGGACCATGCACTGTCGAAGGAGACATCATGACCATCGTCGAAGAGGGCGTCTCGAGCGTTTACGCTGCTCCCGGCCAGCGCGGGGCCATCGCCGAGTACCGTCCGCGGTACGGCCACTACATCGGCGGCGAGTTCGTCGAACCGATCAAGGGGCAGTACTTCGAGAACATCACCCCGGTCACGGGCAAGCCGTTCACCGAGGTCGGCCGCGGTACCGCGGAAGACATCGACCGCGCCGTTGACGTCGCCTGGAAGGCGTTCGAGTCGTGGAAGAAGACCACCCCGGCCGACCGTGCGAACATCCTCAACAAGATCGCTGACCGCATCGAGGCGAACCTCGAGAAGATCGCCGTCGCCGAGACGTGGGAGAACGGCAAGCCGGTCCGTGAGACGCTCGCCGCCGACATCCCGCTGGCGATCGACCACTTCCGCTACTTCGCCGGTGTGCTGCGCGCCCAGGAGGGCACGCTCAGCCAGATCGACGAAGACACCGTCGCGTATCACTTCCACGAACCGCTGGGCGTCGTCGGCCAGATCATCCCGTGGAACTTCCCGCTGCTGATGGCCACGTGGAAGCTCGCGCCCGCGCTCGCCGCCGGCAACTGCGTCGTGCTGAAGCCGGCTGAGCAGACCCCGGCATCCATCCTGTTCCTCTTCGACATCATCGGCGACCTGCTGCCGGCCGGTGTCGTGAACATCGTCAACGGGTTCGGTATCGAGGCGGGCGCGCCGCTCGCCCAGCACAAGCGCATCCGCAAGGTCGCGTTCACGGGCGAGACCACGACCGGGCGGCTGATCATGCAGTACGCGTCGCAGAACCTCATCCCGGTGACGCTGGAGCTCGGCGGCAAGAGCGCGAACATCTTCTTCGAGGACGTCGCCCGTCAGAAGGACGCCTACTACGACAAGGCCCTGGAGGGTTTCACCTTCTTCGCGCTGAACCAGGGCGAGGTCTGCACCTGCCCGTCGCGGGCGCTCATCCAGCGCTCGATCTACGACCAGTTCCTCGGCGACGGCCTCGAGCGCGTCGGCAAGATCATCCAGGGAAACCCGCTCGACCCCGCCACCATGATCGGTGCCCAGGCCTCGAACGACCAGCTCGAGAAGATCCTCAGCTACATCGAGATCGGCAAGGCCGAGGGCGCGAAGCTGCTCGCCGGCGGGGAGCGGGTGGACCTCGGCGGCGAGCTCAGCGGTGGCTACTACGTGGCACCGACGGTGTTCGAGGGACAGAACTCGATGCGCATCTTCCAGGAGGAGATCTTCGGTCCCGTCGTCTCGGTGACCAGCTTCGACGGCTTCGACGACGCCATCCACACCGCCAACGACACCCTCTACGGCCTGGGTGCGGGCGTGTGGAGCCGGTCGGCCGACACGATGTACCGCGCCGGTCGCAGCATCGAGGCCGGTCGCGTGTGGACGAACACCTATCACCAGTACCCGGCGCACGCCGCGTTCGGCGGGTACAAGCAGTCGGGCATCGGCCGCGAGAACCACCTCAAGATGCTCGACCACTACCAGCAGACCAAGAACCTGCTCGTGTCCTACGCCGAAGGCCCGATGGGCTTCTTCTGAGCCGACACGCGACGGCGAGACACGACCTGCCGCCCCAGACGCCCGTGCGTTTCGGGCGGCAGGTCGTGTCTCGGCAGAGAAAGGGGACGGTCATGACCACCACACTCAGCAGGGTCGCGGTGACGGATGCCGCGGCATCCCTCCTGCGTCAGCTCACGGCGCAGCACGGGAAGCTCATGTTCCACCAGTCCGGCGGATGCTGCGACGGCAGCGCACCCATGTGCTACCCCGTCGGGATGTTCCTCACCGGGCCGTCGGACGTGAAACTCGGCGACCTCGACGTGGGGCTGGACGACCCCATCGAGGTCTTCATCTCCGCATCGCAGTTCGAGTACTGGAAGTACACGCACCTCACGATCGACGTCGTTCCGGGCCGCGGCGCGGGCTTCAGCGTCGAGGGGCCGACCGGCATGCGCTTCCTCATCCGCTCGCGGATGCTGGACGACGCCGAGCTCGACCACTTCGGCCTGCGCTGACGGCGGCCCGCCGCCGCGCCGCGAACCGCCCCGCGAACCGCGAGACACCACGCGTGCACCGAGACACCGGTGCACAGCGCGTGTCTGGGTGCGCAGCGCGTGTCTCGCGGTGAGGGGGGAGGCGCCGGATGCCGCGGCTAGAGCCAGCCGTTCTCGTCGGCGACCCGCACGGCGTCGGCGCGGTTGCGGGCACCCGTCTTGCCGATCGCCATGGAGAGATGGTTGCGCACCGTGCCCTCGCTCAGGTGCAGCATCTGCGCGATGTCGGCGATCGAGCCGCCTGTCCGGGCCACCGCGAGCACATCGGTCTCGCGGGCCGTCAGGGGCGACTCGCCCTGCGCGAGCGAGTCGGCGGCGAGGGCGGGATCGACGACCCGCAGCCCCTGCGCCACCCGTCGGACGGCGTCGGCGAGCTGTGCCGCGGGCGTGTCCTTCACGACGAAGCCGGACGCTCCCGCCCGCATCGCACGCGTCAGATACCCCGGCCGCCCGAAGGTGGTCACGATGAGCGTCCGGCAGGTCGGCAGGGCGCTGCGCAGCGCGGATGCCGCCGCGATCCCGTCCATCCCCGGCATCTCGATGTCGAGCAGGGCGACGTCCGCAGCCGATCGCACGGCGGCATCCACGACCTCGTCACCGCGACCCACCTCGGCGACCACCTCGATGTCGGGTTCGAGACCGAGCAGGGCCGACAGGGCGCCGCGCACGAGTGCCTGATCGTCGGCGATGAGCAGGCGGATCACAGCGTCGCCTTCAGGAGGAACCCGCCCCACTCGCTGCGGCCGAGCATCAGACGCCCGTCGGCCGCCTCCACTCGTTCGCGCAACCCGATCAGTCCGCTGCCCGCCGTCCCCGCGCCGGATGCCGGCCCCACCCCGTCGTCCTCGATGCTCACGCTGCGGCCGCTGAGGCGCACGCGGCAGCGCGACGCGTGCGCGTGGCGGATCACGTTGGTCACGCCCTCGCGGACGATCCAGCCCGCCAGCTCACGCCGCTCTGCGGGCACGTTCTCGGTGGCGGTGGGCAGTTCGGCGGCGATGCCGGCGGCATCCAGCGCCTGCCGGGCGGCGGCCAGCTCGCCCGCCACCGTGATGCCGCGGTAGCCGGCGACCGTCGCGCGCACATCGGCCAATGCGCCCCTCGCGAGGGCCTCGACCTCGGCGACTTCCGTACGGGCGCGCTCGGGATCGACGTCGATCAGCCGTCCGGCCAGCTCCGACTTCACGGTGATGACCGTCAGCGAGTGGCCGAGGATGTCGTGCAGGTCACGGGCGACCCGACTGCGCTCGCGCTCGACGGCCATCTGCGCCATCTGATCCCGCGTCGCGCGCAGGGCGTTCATGGCCGCGATGTTGCGTCCGAACGCCGCCATCATCGCGGAGATCGAGATGATGATCGCGGGAAGGAACAGCACGCTTTCGGTCCACCCGTCCGAGAGCACCCCCGTGACGAGGGCGGCCGCTCCCAGGGCGATCAGCAGCAGCCAGGTCGTGCGCAGTCGGACCACGGCCATGCCGATCGCGACGCCCACGTAGCTCCAGACGCCGCGGACATCCCACCCGATCCACGGGAAGAGGGTGAAGGAGAGGAGGAACAGCCAGGCTGCCGGAAGCAGTCGCAGGCGCAGGGGTAGAAGGCGAGAGACGGGGATGGCGATGAGGAAGGATGCCGCGAAGAGCACCAGCAGGGCGATCACGACGGCGTTGGAGACCGCGGTGTCCGCCGCGGCGACGGCCTCGGTGGCCACGATGAACAGCCAGATGAGCGAGATCGAGCCGCCGACGTACCAGCCTCGGGCGGCGCGGGCGGTCAGCAGCTCGCGCGCCGTGGGTGTCGTCGACGAGGCGGGGACCGGGGGGATGTCCCACCCGGTCCCGTCGAGATCGTCTCGTGTCGCGCTCACGGACTTCACTGTAGGGCGCGCAGACTCAGACGCGCTTGGTGTCGCGCCGGAACGCCCACGTCGTGCCGGCGACGAACAGCACGAGCCAGACGAGCGCGTTGACCAGCCACATCGCGTCGAAGCTCTCGCCGGTCAGCGGTGAGCGGGCGAGCTCGCCGATGCCGTAGACCGGGGTGAACTTCGCGATGGTCTGCATGAAGTCGGGCATGCTGCTGAGAGGGTAGAACAGGCCCCCGAGGAACGACAGGAACACGACGACGAGGCTCGTCACCTGCGCGGCGTTCTCACTCGGCATGAGGTAGCCGACGAACAGTCCGAGCGTCGTGAACACGGCGCTCGCGAGCACCCAGCCGACGAGCCCCGTGCCGATCCACTGACCGACGCTGAGCTGGATGCCGCTGATCGCGCCGGCCGCATATGTGGCGACGACCGCGAGAAGGCCCAGCACCATGCCCGCGATCATCTTGATGATGATGTTGACGAGGGGGTTCAGGGGCGTCAGGCGCAGCTGCCGGCTCCAGCCCTGCGTGCGTTCCAGGGCGACGGCAGCGCCGGTCTGCGTGGCCGACATCATGGCGCCGTACATCGCCATCGACACCATGATGTACGCCGCGACCGACACGCCGCCGTCGGCGACGGGCGTCGCCGTGAGCTGCTCACCGCGCAGCGGCAGACCGATGATCACGTACATCACGACGGGGAACGCGATCGTGAAGAAGAGCGTCCGGCGGTTGCGCAGGCGGCGCTTCAGCTCGATGCCCAGGTAGGTCAGGTTGAA
The DNA here is from genome assembly GCF_001724435.1 of Microbacterium sp. SCN 69-37. NCBI lineage: Bacteria > Bacillati > Actinomycetota > Actinomycetes > Micrococcales > Microbacteriaceae > Microbacterium > Microbacterium sp. SCN 69-37. Next base: position 10,473 of record NZ_MEEL01000020.1, on the reverse strand, counting down.
CCCGCCGAGCGGGGGCACCCGCCGGTCGAGGGTGACGCGATCGGCGGACAGCGCCGACGGCGCGGAGGATGCGGTGCTCATGCGGAGGCTCCTTCGGAGGTGAGGGCGAGGAAGACGCTCTCGAGGTTCTGTGAGGTGATCTCGATGTCGCGGGCCGCCGTTTCGGTGAGGAGGTGGCGCGCGACGGCATCCGAGTCCTTCGTGTGGATGCTGATGCGGTCGCCGGCGAACTCGACGTCGTCGACGCCGGGAAGGCCGGCGAGCCGCGCCGGGTCGGCGCCGGGCAGGGTGGCGCGGACGATGCGACCGGAGACGAGGTTCTTGATCTCGGCGGTGGAGCCGTCGGCGACGATGCGCCCGCGGCTCATCAGCACGATGCGGTCGGCGTACTCATCGGCCTCGTCGAGGTAATGCGTCGCGAACAGCACCGTGCGCCCGCGGGCGGCATCGGCGCGGATCGCGCTCCAGAAGGCGCGGCGCCCCTCGACGTCCATGCCGGTCGTGGGCTCGTCGAGGATCAGCAGTCCGGGGTCGCTGAGCAGCGCCATCGCGAAGCGCAGTCGCTGCTGCTGGCCGCCCGAGCACAGGCCGACCCGGCGGCTCCTCAGGTCGCTGATGCCCGCGCGCTGCATGACCTCCTCGATCGGACGCGTGTCGGCGAACAGGCTCGCCGTGAGCGCGAGCGTCTCGCGCACCGTGATGTCCTTCAGCAGGCCGCCGGTCTGCAACACCGCCGAGACGAGGCCGTGCGAGATGGCCGCGCGCGGGCTCTCGCCGAACACGCGCACCGCGCCCCCGTCGGGGTCCGACAGGCCCAGCAGCATGTCGATGGTCGTCGTCTTGCCGGCGCCGTTCGGGCCCAGGAAGGCGACGATCTCGCCCGGGCGCACCCGCAGATCGACGCTCTCCACCGCTCGGACACTGCCGAAGCTCTTGCGCAGGCCCGCGGCATCCACCGCGAGCAGTCCCTGGTTCTCATCCATGTCTCCGACTCTGCCCGCGCGCCGGCCCGTGCACCGCACACGGCCGTCACGACTGCGCCATGACATTCGTCACGGCCGAAAACTCGTCGGCGTACTCGCGTGACGAATGGTCGGTTTCGCACTCTCTACCGGTGGAGCGCAAGGAGGAGACATGACTGCTTCGGGAGGCGCGGCACTGCGGCGCGTGACGATCGTCGACCCACCGCGTGCCCGCAGGGCGCACGCGCGCGAGCTGTTGGCGGGCCGGCTGGGCATGCGCGTGGTCGCCCTCACCGCCGACGCCCCCGACCACGTCGTCCGGACGTTGATGGATGCCGGGGTGGAGGGCATCGTGTCCTCGCGGGAGTCCGAGGGTATCGTGCTGGCGGTCGTCGATGCGGTCCGCCGGGGTGCGCGCGCCCGGTCGCCCCATGCGCGCGCGAAGCTCGACGCGCTCGCCGTGCGCCCCGCTCTGAGCGCGCAGGAGGCCCGGCTCGTCATCCACACCAACTCGGAGCTCGCGCAGGCCGCGCGCGACGACGGCCTGCTCCCGCCGGAACACGCGAGCGCACGCGATCACTGACGCGGCGCGATGGACGCTCCTGCGCGAGAGACCCGCCTCAGGCGCGGTGGTCTCCGGTTTCATTCCTGTTACAAAAAGCGCGATCACGAGGCAGGCCGGCGATGTGCACGAAAGGATAGCGACCTGAGCTTCGCCTGTCCGGCGGGGCCGACCGACATACAGCAGAGGTACTCACATATGGCACTGCACTTCAGTTCGCCGGGCTCCGCCCGCGCCCGCACCGCTCTGGCAGCGGGCGCGCTCGCCGTCTCCGCGCTGCTCCTGGCCGGCTGCGCCGGCGGAGGGTCCACGGGCGGGTCGACCGATGGCGCGGCATCCGGGCCCATCATCATCGGCACGACCGACAAGGTCACCACGCTCGACCCGGCCGGCTCGTACGACAACGGCTCGCTCGCCGTGCAGACCCAGGTCTTCCCCTACCTGGTGAACACCGACTACAACTCCAACAAGGTCGTCCCCGACCTCGCCGAGTCCGCCGAGTTCACCTCACCCAACGAGTACACGGTGAAGCTGCCCGCGGGTCTGAAGTGGGCCAACGGCCACGACCTGACCTCGTCGGACGTGAAGTTCTCGTTCGACCGCAACCTGAAGATCGCCGACCCCAACGGCGCGTCGAGCCTGCTCTACAACCTTGACAGCGTCTCGACGCCGGATGCCACGACCGTCGTCTTCAAGCTCAAGACCGACAACGACCAGGTCTTCCCCTTCATCCTCACGTCCTTCCCCGGCGCGATCGTCGACGAAGAGGTGTTCTCGGCCGATGCCGTCACGCCCGACCAGGACATCGTGAAGGCCGACGCCTTCGGCGGCCCCTACTCGATCACGAAGTGGGACTTCAACAAGACGGTCGAGTTCACGCCCAACAAGAACTACAAGGGTCTGCTCGCCGCGCCGAGCAACTCGGGCGCCATCCTCAGCTACTTCGCCGAGTCGTCCAACCTGAAGCTGGCCGTCCAGCAGGGCGACGTCGACGTGGCCTACCGCAGCCTGTCGTCGACCGACGTGGCCGACCTGTCGGGCAACGACAAGGTCAAGGTCGTCGAGGGTCCGGGTGGCGAGATCCGCTACATCGTCTTCAACTTCAACACGCAGCCGTACGGTGCGACGACCGCAGAGGCCGACCCGGCCAAGGCGCTCGCCGTCCGCCAGGCGGTGGCCGATCTGATCGACCGCAAGACGATCTCCGACCAGGTCTACAAGGGCACCTACACCCCGCTCTACTCGTACGTCCCGGCCGGGTTCGCCGGGGCGACCGACGCCCTGAAGGGTCTCTACGGCGACGGCAACGGAGGCCCCAGCGCCGACAAGGCGAAGGCGGTCCTGGCCGCGGCCGGTGTGACGACTCCCGTCGCGCTGAGCCTGCAGTACAGCCCCGACCACTACGGCCCGTCGTCGGGTGACGAGTACGCGCTGGTCAAGCAGCAGCTCGAGAAGGACGGCCTCTTCACGGTCAACCTGCAGTCGACCGAGTGGGTGCAGTACTCCAAGGACCGCACCGCCGACGTCTACCCGGCCTACCAGCTCGGCTGGTTCCCGGACTACTCCGACGCCGACAACTACCTGACGCCGTTCTTCCTGGAGAAGAACTTCCTGGGCAACCACTACGTCAACCAGGAGGTCAACGACCTGATCCTCAAGCAGGCCGTCGAAACGGATGCCGCCACGCGCACGTCCGACATCGAGAAGATCCAGGACCTCGTGGCCAAGGACCTCTCGACCGTCCCGCTGCTGCAGGGCGCTCAGGTCGCGGTGACCGGTGCCGACGTGAAGGGCGTCACGCTCGACGCGTCGTTCAAGCTCCGTTTCGCTCCGATCACGAAGTAACGCGTTCCGGGCGTTTCGACTCGTCGCTGCGCTCCTCACTCAACGACCGGGGGAATCACACCCCCGGTCGTTGAGCGAGCGCAGCGAGTCGAAACGCCCGTCATCCGTAGAGTAGGCATCTATGACCAGCACCGCCACGGCATCCTCCGTCGCCGAGCCGCCTCCCGCGCTGGAGGTCCACAAGACCGGATCCGGCTCAGCCCTGGGCCGGTACATCCTCATCCGGTTCCTGCTGATCTTCCCGACCGTGCTGATCCTCGTGACGCTGGTCTTCTTCCTCATCCGCCTCACCGGCGACCCGATCACCGCCGCCCTCGGCGGACGCCTGCCGGCCGATCAGCTGGCCGAGCGCATCCACGAGGCCGGCTATGACCGGCCGATCCTCGTGCAGTACGTCGAGTACCTCGGCCGCATCTTCACCTTCGACTTCGGCACGACCATCACCGACAACCAGCCGGTCGTGCAGGTCATCGCGACCTACGGCACCGCGACCCTCGAGCTCGTGCTCTATTCGCTCGTGATCGCGTTCATCGTCGGCATCCCGCTGGGCATGGTCGCGGCGGCGCTGCGCGACCGCTGGTCCGACGCGCTGCTGCGCGTGAGTGCCATCCTCTTCTACGCGACGCCCGTCTTCTTCGCGGGCCTGGTCGCCAAGCTCGTCTTCGGCGTCTGGCTCGGTTGGCTGCCCATCTCCGGACGCGCGAGCGTCCGCACCGAGCTCGCCATCGGCCGCAACGGCGGCACCGGCATCTATCTCATCGACGCGATCGCCTCCGGCAACCCCGCCTACGTGCAGGACGTGCTGCTGCACGCGGTGCTCCCCGCCCTCACGCTGGGTCTGCTCACCGCCGGCATCTTCCTGCGACTGGTGCGCACGAACGTCATCGGCACCTTCAACATGCCCTACATCGACGCGGCCCGCTCACGCGGTGTGCGGGAGGGACGCCTGGTGCGCACGCACGCGTACAAGCCTGCGCTCATCCCGATCATCACGGTCATCGGCCTGCAGATCGCGCTCATGCTCGGCGGTGCCGTGCTCACCGAGACGACCTTCGAGTGGAAGGGTCTCGGCTTCCAGCTGGCCGCCTACCTCGGCTCGCGCGACTTCGTCGCCGTGCAGGGAATCGTCGCGATGATCGCCATCATCGTCGCGGTCACCAACTTCGCTGTGGACATCATCGCCGCGTTCATCGACCCGCGGGTCCGGTACTGAGGAGGGATGCGGACATGACGAAGCCTCGCCTCATCGACCGGATGCCGGTCGTCCACCAACTGCGCCAGAGCGTCGGCCTGCAGCGCGGCATGCTCGTCGTGGGCCTCGTGCTCACCGGTGTCTTCGTGGTGTGTGCGGTCTTCGCGCCGCTGCTCGCCCCGTACGGCTACGCGCAGTTGAGTGGCCCCGACGGCAACTTCGGCGCCCAGCAGCCGCCGAGCGCGGCGCACCTGCTCGGTACGACCGTCGGCGGCTACGACGTGCTGTCGCGCGTCATCTGGGGCGCGCAGACCGCGCTGATGGTCGTGATCGTCGCGATCGCGATGTCGGTGTTCCTCGGCATCCTGCTGGGCCTCGTCTCCGGCTACCTCGGCGGCTGGGTCGACCGCGCGCTGGTGGTCGTCGCCGACGCGATCTACGCGTTCCCGACGCTGCTGCTCGCGATCGTCGTGGCCATCGCGATCAACAACGGACAGTCCGGGCTGTGGCCCGGGATCATGGCGGCCGCGGCCTCCATCACCGTCGTGTTCATCCCGCAGTACTTCCGGGTCGTGCGCGCCGAGGTGGTGCGGGTCAAGACGGAGGCCTTCGTCGAATCGGCGAAGGTGATCGGTGCCTCGACGCCGCGCATCATGTTCCGCCACGTGCTGCGCAACTCCACGCGCACGTTGCCGCTGATCGTGACCCTCAATGCGTCGGAGGCCATCGCCACCCTCGCCGCTCTCGGCTTCCTCGGCTTCGGCATCCAGCCGACCGTCGCGGCCGAGTGGGGTTACGACCTCAACAAGTCGATCAGCGACGTCGCCGCGGGCATCTGGTGGACCGCAGTTCCCCCGGGTCTCGCGATCGTCCTGACGGTGCTGGGCATCACGCTGATCGGTGAGAGCCTCAACGACCTCGCCGACCCGCGCCTGCGCGCGCGGCGCCGCGCAGGGTCGGCGAAGAAGACACCGACACCGGCGGATGCCGTCGCGGCGAGCCAGCCGGCGTCCCGCGAGATGATGGGAGAGGTGGAGTGATGGCTGCGGCCTCTTCAGACGCACGCGCCGTCGACATCCGCGACCTGGACGTCACCTTCGCGACCGACGGTGGCGACGTGCACGCCGTGCGCGGTGTGAGCCTGGACGTGCGCCCCGGCGAGGTGCTCGCGATCGTCGGCGAGTCGGGCAGCGGCAAGACTGTCACCGCCCGCAGCATCCTGGGCCTGCTGCCCGAGACGGCGCTGACGCAGGGTGCCGTCGTGCTCGACGGCACCGATGTCATCGGCCTCGACCGCGAGGCGATGCGCCGGGTGCGCGGCACGAAGGCGGCGATGATCTTCCAGGAGCCCTCGACCGCCCTGAACCCTGTCTTCACCGTGGGGTGGCAGCTGGCCGAGGGTCTGCGTGCCCACGGGAAGTACTCGAAGAAGCAGGCGCGCGAGCGTGCGATCGAGATGCTCGGCCGTGTCGGCATCCCCGATCCCGAGCGGCGCGTCGACGACTACCCGCACCAGTTCTCCGGCGGGCAGAAGCAGCGCATCGTCATCGCCACGGCGCTGGCGCTCGATCCGACCGTGATCATCGCCGACGAGCCGACCACGGCGCTCGATGTCACGGTGCAGGCCGAGATCCTCGATCTGCTCCGGCGCCTGCGCGACGAAGACGGCACCGCGATCGTGCTGATCACGCACAACATGGGCGTCGTGGCCGACCTCGCCGACCGCGTCGCGGTCATGCTGAATGGCGAGGTCGTCGAGACGGCGCCCGCCCTGGAACTGTTCGCCGCCCCGCAGAACGACTACACGAAGCGGCTGCTGGCCGCCGTGCCGCGCCTGGAGATCGTCGACCGGCAGCTGCCGGCGGGCGCCGCCGAGGCGGTGCCGGTCGTGGTGGCGGAGGATCTCGTCATCGAGTACGCCGGGCGTCTGCGTCGTGCCGGCTTCCGTGCCGTCGACCACGTGAGCTTCTCGATCGCGCCGGGCGAGGTCGTGGGCCTGGTCGGCGAGAGCGGATCGGGAAAGACGACGATCGGCCGTGCGATCGCCGGGCTCACACCCGTGACCGGCGGCTCGCTGCGGGTGCTCGGGGTCGAGATGAACGGGGTCAAGGAGCGCACGTTCCGGCCCCACCGCAAGGACCTCGGGTTCGTGTTCCAGGATCCGGCGACGAGCTTCAACCCGCTGCTGACGATCGCGCAGAACGTCGCCGAGCCGTTGGTCGTGCACGGCGGCGCTCGGGATGCCGCGGATGCCCGCGACCGCGTCGATGAGCTGCTCGAGGCCGTGCAGCTGCCGAAGGCGTTCGGCGACCGGTTCCCGCACGAGCTGTCGGGCGGGCAGCGCCAGCGGGCATCGCTCGCCCGCGGTCTCGCCCTCGACCCGAAGCTGCTCATCGCCGACGAGCCCACGAGCGCGCTCGACGTGTCGGTGCAGGCTCGCGTGCTGGAACTGTTCGGTGAGCTGCAGGAGCGGTTCGGGTTCGCGACCCTGTTCATCACGCACGATCTCGCGGTGGTCGACATGCTCGCCCACCGGGTCGTGGTGCTGCACACGGGCACGATCGCCGAGACCGGACCTACCGCGCGGGTGCTCGGCGACCCCCAGGACGACTACACCCGCAAGCTCATCGCGTCGCTGCCGGTGCCCGATCCGGTGGAGCAGGCCGCGCGCCGCGAGGCCTGGCGCGCCGCCCGCGGCTGAGCTGAGCTGCGCCTGCGGCCTGCGGCCTGCGGGCTGCGGGCTGCGCCACCGGAGGAGATTTCGCTCCGGGAGGATCGATCGGGCCACGGCATCCTCCCGACGTGAAATCTCCTCCCGAACTGCCGGCGTCCGGCGGACACCGCAGCGCGCTCGTGCTCGTGCAGGACATCCCGGAAGAGGTGGATGCCGCGTATGCCGTCCCGCCGTCGCCTGACCGGCGCCGCACACCGTTTCACGTGCAACGGCGGGTGTCAGTTCGACAGGTTCTCGATGATCGACGCGAACACGCCGAGCGGGCCGAACAGCATCAGCAGCAGCGCCGCGCCGATCACGATGATCGCGGCCCACGGCACCCGACGTCGCAGCCGGCGGCCCTCGGGTGCGACGCCGGGAGGTGGACCCAGGGATGCCGCGGGCGCCGCGAACGGCAGTGCCGCCGATCCCGCCGCGTCACGCGCGGGGACGGCCGCGCCGGTCGCCGGTGCGGCGAGGCGCTCGTCGCGCCAGCGCTCCCACTGTGCGAGCTTGTCGAGCAGCGCCGCCACCACGGAGAACAGCCAGGCCCAGGTGGCCGGGTCGAGCGTGGACGCCTCGCGCGGCGTGTAGAGGAAGAGCCAGTCATCGACGATCTCGACGTCGAGGGCGGCAGCGTGGTCGACGAATCGCGCCATGATGTCGGGCGTGAAGAGGTAGAGCGCGTCGGCCTCGTAGCCGGACGGGCAGTACAGGGTGAAGAAACGGTCGAAGTCGCCCTCCAGGCTCAGCCGTTGGGACCCCTCGAGTGCGGCCGGCAGGTTGGAGCCGAACAGTCTGTTGTTGCCGACGGCATCCAGCACGATGTTGGGCAGCGGGGTCGACAGCTTGACGGCGACGTAGCCCCACCGATGCGTCGACTCGTTCTTGCCCGAGCCCGTGCGGTACACATAGTTGCCGAACTCGACGAAGCGCGGCCTCTCGCCGCGGACCACGTCGCTCGCGATGCGCCCGTGTCCGATGCCGAACACCATTCCCGGCAGCGGTGGGTTCGACACCGACGGGTACCAGGTCATCGCGTTGGCCCGCGCGAAGCGGTCGAGGCGCCACCACCGCTCCCCCGTGCGGGCGCCGAACATGCGCACCAGCGCGGTCGCGAGCACCGCGACCACACCGACGACCACGAGGATCGGCGCGATCAGGAAGGGCGAGAACCCGCCCCCGGATGCCGTCATCATGCCGCCCACGACACCGATCACCGTCGACCCGAAGACGAAGAGCACGGCCACGACGGCGAGCACGGCGAAGACGGCCCGCGACGCGATGTTCGGCGCCGGTGCCCGTCCGCTCGCGCGCAGGTCGCGGACGTAGGCGCGCACGGTCGCCCGATCGGCGGGCTCGATGAGCGGTCGCGCGTCGAAGGCTGAGGATGCCGCGGGCGTGCTCATATCGCCACGCTACCCGGGCGAGCTTTCAGGGCGCCGTCAGGGCGTCCTCGTCGCGATAACGGCCTCGCAACTCTTTCTCGACGGCGACCCCCGGAAGGCCCACGGTCACCACGATCAGTCCCAGCACGAGCGCGACGGCGCCGACGAGGTACGCCGCCCAGGCGCCGTCGACGAAGCTCAACCGCGCCGCCTCGAGGATCTGCGCCGCGTAGGCGGGGTTGTTGGCGGCCACGTGGGCGGCCGACGCGTACGACGCCTGCAAGGCGCGGGTGATGTCGTCGGAGAGCGATGCGGCTTCGGGAGAGGCGGCGATGAGCCCGGCGAACACGTGCGAGAACCCGCCGGCGAGCACGGCACCGAGCAGTGCCTGCATCACGGCGCCGCCGAGGTCGGTCTGCAGATCGCTGGTCGCCGAGGCCATGCCCGCGCGGCGCACCGGGGTGCTGCTGGTCAGGGAGCGGGATGCCGCGGTCATCACGAACGACGCACCCCCGCCGACCAGGGCGAACGCGAGCGCGACGATCACCGGCGGTGTGGTCTCGTTCCACGCGAGCATCGTGCCGAAGGCGGCGATGAGCACGACGTAGCCGACGATCATCGCCATCCGCGTGCCGCGTTCGACGAGGATCGCCGCCAGCGGGGCGCACACGAGCAGCGCGATCGCGGCCGGGATGAGTGCGATGCCCGCCTGCAGCGCGTCGTAGCCGAGGATGTTCTGCAGGTACTGCTGACCGACGAACATCGCCCCCACGAGCGCGCCGAAGGCGAGGGCGCCTGCGACGGCCGGCACCCAGAACAGGCGCCGCCGCGCGATGGACAGATCGTAGAGGGGCGCGGCGACCCGCAGCTGGCGCGCCGCGAAGGCGGCGATCAGCACCGCCGCCGCGACGAGCAGGCCCACCCCCGCACCCGTCTCCCCCGGGGCGAAGACGACGCCGAGACCGAGCACCAGTGCGGCCACGGCGACGACCGACAGGATGCCGCCGAGGTGATCGACCGGCTCGTCGGACTCCGCCACGCCCCGCGGAATCGACCGTGCGGCGATGAGCAGCGCCACGACGGCGACCGGTACGGGCAGCAGCAGGGCGATGCGCCAGCCGAAGGCGACGACGAGTGCGCCCGAGATCACCGAGCCGGCGACCGTCGCCACCGCCCCGGTGGCCGTCCACAGGGCGATTGCGCGCACGCGTGCCGGGCCCTCCGCCCAGAGGGCGGTGATCAGGGCGAGCGTCGTCGGAAAGGCGCAGCCCGCAGCGATGCCCGTGAGCACGCGCGCGCCCATGAGGAACTCGATCGTCGGGGCGAGGCTCGCCGCGGTGCCGGCGATCAGCAGACCGATCAGTCCGATGCACAGCAGGCGCACCCGGCCGTAGCGGTCGCCGAGGGCGCCGGTGTACAGCACGGTCATCGCGAGCCCCAGGCCCGTGCCGAGGGCGACGAGGTTGAGCGTCGTCTGCGGGGCGTCGAAGGTGCCGGCGATGTCGGGCAGGGCGACGCTGGCGCCGCCGGTGGTCAGATTGCAGACCGCGGCCGCCATCAGCAGAGCGGTCAGCACCGCGCCCGTGCGCGCGGGAACGTGCGTGCCCGGCATCCACCGTCCTTCCGTCGCCCCCGTCGTCCATGAGCGTAGTGGTCGTCGGGTAGACTGTTGTGGTTGCCCGTCTGCGTTCCGTCGCGGAACAGAGTTCGGGCACGTGCATCAACCCTCCTGATGCCGGGAAATGCCCGGCATCCGTTCTAGTCCGAAGGAGGTGGGTTAGTGACGCACTCACACCAGTACGAGCTCATGG
>NZ_MEEL01000019.1:0-100451 GCF_001724435.1 Microbacterium sp. SCN 69-37 | reverse complement strand
CTAGGCCGTGTTGATCAAGTCGGTCTTGATCCAGATCAGGGTGGCGGCGAGGCAGATCGCGGCACGGTAGTTGCGGGCGGTCTTGTCCGAGCGCATCGCGATGCCGCGCCACTGCTTGAGCTTGTTGAAGCAGCGCTCCACGACGTTGCGACCCTTGTAGCGTTCCTGCTGCTGGTCGCCGAAGTCGATCGGCCGGCCCGGCTTCTTGCGACGGTGCGCGATCTGGTCGTCGCGCTCCGGGATCGTCGCCGCGATTCCTCTCGTTCGCAGCCAGGCCCGGTTCGCCTTAGAGGGGTAGCCCTTGTCGGCGAGCACCCGGTCCGGACGGGTCCTCGGGCGGCCTTTCCCGGTGCGGGGGACGCGGATGTCCTCGAGCACCGCGGTCATCATCGTCGTGTCGTTGACATTCCCGCCGGTGATCATCATGCCCAGCGGTCTGCCGCGCCCGTCGCAGACCAGGTGCAGCTTCGTCGTCAGCCCGCCACGGGAGCGTCCGATCCCGTGATCAGGCGGCTCGAACCACGGATTCTTGTGATTCGGCAGGGCCCCCTGTGTCCCGGGCGAGAGTGGCACCGTGCTGATGGACACGCGCGATGGTCGAGTCGATCGAGACGACCCAGTCGATCTTCCCGGCAGCGTCGGCCTGCTTCTGCACCTCGGCGAGCAGCTTCTCCCAGGTGCCGTCCTCGGCCCACCGGTTGAACCGCTTGTAGATCGAGTTCCACTTCCCGAACCGCTCCGGCACGTCCCGCCACGGCGCCCCGGTGCGGTACTTCCACGCCATGCCCTCCACCGCAAGGCGGTGATCCGCCCACGGCCGAGACCTTCCCGTCGGCACCGGCATCAGCGGCTCGGCTCCATCACAGCCCACACCTCGTCAGAGACCTCGTGTCGCGTCACCGTTCAAGACTCGCCCACCGGAACCCGAAACCACTTGATCAACACGGCCTAGCCCGAAGTCACGCTGCTACGGTCGCTTGCGCGCTCATCGTGGCTGCCGGAGGTCGACGTAGTCAGCCATCGGTGTGCCGGCACGGGCGGCGTGCAGCGTGATGATCGTGCCGCTGTAGCCGAGCAGGTCGATCAGCGACCGAGCGTCGACCTGTCTCACGAGGTCTTGCAGGGTCGCGTTGCGTGCGCGTTGGGCGTCGATGCCGAGAACCTTGAGCCGCTCCCCGAGCGTGTTCTCGTGCAGGTGCCGGCCCGCGCGAGTGCCGGGGAAGAGCCAGTCTGTTCCGGTGTTCCCGGTCTGCTGGTTGGAGGGATGGGCGAAGTAGTCGCCGAAGGTGTCGGCGAGCTCGGGCGGCACGATGCTGGGCACCGTCCCGAAGGTCAGGTAGAGCCCGTCGACGCGGGGCGACAGGTCGCGACGCCGGAGCATGACGATCCGGTTCAGAGGCTGCGCCCACAGCAGCAGGATCAGTCCCGCGATCCGGGTGGAGAGGACCACCTGGTCTAGCTCGAGGCAGTTCCGCACCATCTGCAGCCGCTGCTCCTGCGTGACGATCGGCGTGGAGTTCGCGACCCGGTGCGGAGCGTCGATCTTCCGGAAACGCCGGGTCGGACTCGGATCGAGCCAGTGCAAGTAGTTGCGGATGTGGCGACGCGTGGTGGTGCCGGTGCTGAGGTACTCGTCGACGTGGGCCTGCTGGATGCCGTTCGGTCCGACGTCGTGAGCGTCGCGCAGCCAGGTCAGGAACTTTCCGGCTTCGGTGATCTCCTGCTTTGCGGCATGCGTGACGGTGGTGAGATTGCGCGAGTCGTCGTGCTCGCGCTCCCGGATGCGGCGCAGATGCCGCCAGGTTGCGAACTGCTCGATGCTCGAGCGGGTGCCGTCGTCGGGGAGAGTGGAGAGTCGGCCGGCGAGCCAGGTCTTAAACGCGGCGACGGGGTCGCTGCCACGGTTAGGGAGCACGCCGTGGTGGGTCAGCAGCGCACGCAGGTGCTCCGCGGCCGTCGAACTGGGGAGGGCATCGAACGCGGCGTGGGTGAGATCGAGCTCACGGCTGCCGATCCGGGTGAGCAGGTCTCGCGCCTTCGCGCCACGGGTGTAGGTGATGAGGCTTTCCGGGCGCTCAGCATCGACGAGCGCCGTGATGAGAGCCTGCAGCCGACGGTCCTCGGCTGGCTGCAGGAGGTGTTCGAGCTCGTCGCGCAAGACGCACCGGGCGCACAGGCCACCGCGGACCCGTTCGGCCTCCGTGCCGCAGCGGGCGCACGACAGCTCCGTGCTGATCCCGGCGCAGTCGCGGCAGATCGCCTCACCGAGGCGTGATCGGCCGGGCACCATCCGGTGGACCCCGCAGGCGGCGCAGACGCCGTAGCTGTGGGTCGCGGCGGTAAAGCACGCCCCGCAGATAGAGCCGTCCGGCCAGCGAACCCGGATCTTGGGAACATCGTTGCCGCAGCGGTCGCAACGATGGCTCCCGACCGACCGGGGCCGGCCGCGACGTCGGGGCTCGGTGAGGCCGCGGATGGTCGCCGGGCGGGTTGAGCCGTTGCCGCCGGTTGCCGGCCGGCCTCCACTACTGGTCATCGTCGTCGTCGATGATCCGGGCCCGGACGGGGCGGTAGTCGCGGATGTCGGGCAGGCCGTCGCCGGCGGCACGGCGGGTGCGGATGGTCTTCGCGTCGTGCGCGGTGAAGGTGACCAGCTCGTCGATACCCACGTCCAGCGCGTCTGCGAGGGCCACGAGCAGTTTGAGCGAAATCCGCTCCGGGTCGTCCTTCACGATCCGCCAGATCGCATTCGCGGTCAGGGTGATGCCGCGCTCGTGGAGCAGGGGAGCGAGGTCCTTGGCGAGGAAGATGTGGTGGCGGGCCATGACCTCTCGCGCCCGCCAGGTGTATTCGATCTCTCGACGAGTCACGGTTCTCTCCTTCTCGGTAGCTGTTTCGCGGCGGCGAGGGTGCGCTCATGCGCCTGCTGCAGGGCACGGGTCTGATAGTCGGGGGAGGGGATCGAGTAGATCGAGGTGGTCGAGGCGTGCTCGTGGCCGAGCTGCATCTGCACGAACGACACGTCGAAGCCCTCGCCCGTGATGAGGTTGGTCGCGTAGGCGCGGCGGAACGAGTGCAGGTCCAGGCCCGGTGGGAACCCGAGCTCGTCGATGAGGCCCCGTAGTCGGCCGAGTAGGTGGGGCTCGCTGACGACCGCTCCACCGCTCGTGGGGAACAGGTCGTTCACCGGATTTCCGAAGATCGGAAGCCCGTTCTCGACCCAGTCGCGCAGCACCTGGGCGCTCCATTCCCACACCGTCAGGACGGAGCGGACCTTCTTCGCCGAGCCGCGATGGGGCTTGCCCCACCGCACCCGCAGCACCCCGTACTCGCCGAAGTACGGGGCCCGATGATTGCTGGACAGATCGACGAGCTGCAGATGCCGCAACTCGTTGGATCGAAGACCCCAGCCATACGCGGTCTTGAACGCGACCGCATCCCGCCACGCGGCGACGGGGGAGCGGCGACCGGAGTCCAGGATCCGCGTCACCTCGAGATCCGCCAGATCGAACAGCTCCTGCAGCTCGCGGGGCGTGAACGGGCGCTTCACGGGCCGAGCCTCGGATGGAAGCGAATGACTGACCCGGTTGAACTCCGTGACGACCTGAGAGAACAGCTGCCCAAACAGCCGACCGCTCTGCTCGTTCCAGTCGTAGCGCGGATCGCATGCATAGTCGCAGAACAGCTTGATCGACGTCTGATACGACCGCACCGTCGCGTGCGAGAGGTTGCGGACACCCCGGGCGTGGGCGAAAAAGTCGTCGACATCGGCGAAGGTCCACTCCCACGGATAGTGACCGCTGAAATCGACCAGCTTCAGCACCAGAGCCCTCCTGGTGCGGATCGTGCCGGGCGAGAAGTCCTTCGACCGCTGCTGCCGCTCCCAGCCGTCGAGCACCCCGGCGAGGAACAGCTCAGGGTCGGGAGCGGCACCGCCGAACGGGGCGAACAGGATGACGTTGTCGTCGTGTTCCACCACGCCTCCGACCCTTGAGAGTGGTAGCAAGAATCGCACGCAGTGTGCGAAACCTGCAACTGTCTTTCAAGAAATCCCTGATCAGATGGCTGACGGCCAGCGACGGAGTCGAAGCAAGTTGCTCACCGGGACCTGCATTGGTGACTGGAGGTGGCGTCCAAAAATACCTGATCAACGCCAGAATCGGGGAGTGCCCTAGGGCATACCCGTTTTCTAACTACGTGCAAGTTTCGCACATAGTTAAACTACTGATGGTGAAGTCAGTTACTCGTTCTTCCAGAACTCTCTGACTTGTCCGCCTGGATTGGCGGTTTGGCGTCGTTAATGCAACTATTTGCGTATGAATGCAGATAACAAGTGTGGGCTGTCGCCGGATAGTCAGTACGTTGAGCTCGCCGTCGAGGTGTTCTCGATGCTCGCGGATGCCACTCGCATTCGGATCATCCTCGCGTTGCGCGATGAGGAGCTGTCGGTCAACCATCTCGCGGACATCGTCGACAAGTCTCCGGCGGCCGTTTCGCAGCACCTCGCGAAGCTGCGCCTGGCTCGGATCGTGGCGACTCGGCAGGAGGGCACTCGGGTGTTCTATCGGCTCGCGAATGAGCACGCTCGTCAGCTGGTCGCCGACGCCATCTTCCAGGCCGAGCACGCGCTCGATCAGAACCCGGCGCACCATCGCGCTGCGATGCCGGCCGCTGCGCCGGTGAGGAGCATCACTGGTGCTTGAGGTTCTCCGGAGCCCGTCGTACGCGAAGCTCTTCTGCGCTCAGGTCGTCGCTCTCCTTGGCACGGGGCTACTGACGATTGCGCTCGGGTTGCTCGCGTTCGACATCGCCGGTGGTGACGCCGGCGTCGTTCTCGGCACAGCGCTCACGATCAAGATGCTGGCGTACGTCGGCGTCGCCCCGGTAGTCGCTGCGCTCACTGGTCACCTGCCGCGCAAGCACGTCCTCATCGCAGCTGATGTGCTTCGTGCTGCGGTCGCGATCAGTCTCCCGTTCGTTACCGAAGCGTGGCAGATCTTCATCCTCATCTTCGTCTTGCAGGCCGCGTCAGCGACGTTCACGCCCGCCTTCCAGGCGGTGATTCCGGAAGTGCTCCCTGACGAGGGGCAGTACACGCGGGCCTTGTCCCTGTCACGTCTCGCGTACGACCTCGAAGCGTTGGTGAGTCCGATGCTCGCTGCGGCGCTGCTGACGGTCATCACCTACAACAACCTTTTCGTCGGCACCTTCCTCGGCTTCATCGGGTCCGCGGCGCTCGTGATCGCGACCAAGTTCCCGAAGATCGCCCCTGCCGAACCGGCTCCCTTCTTCGAACGGCTGACCAGCGGGGTGCGCGTGTTCTGGCGGACGCCGGAGTTGCGGAGCCTGCTCGCGATGAACCTCGTCGTGGCGACCTCGACGGCGATGGTCATCGTGAACACCGTGGTGCTCGTGCAGGGGCTCCTCGGGCGGCCCCAGACCGATGTCGCGCTCCTCTTGGCCGCCTACGGCGCTGGGTCCATGGTCGTGGCGCTCGGGCTGCCGAAGGTGCTCGACCGGATCCGTGATCTCAAGGTCATGCTCGCCGGCGCTATTGCGCTTCCGGTTGGGTTGGTCGCGGCGGCCATCTTCATCGGGATGCCTGCGTCGACTGGAACATGGGGCGCGCTCATCGCGACGTGGTTCTACCTCGGCGCGGCGACCTCGTTGCTGCTCACACCGTCGGCTCGACTGCTTCGGCGGGCATCCGACGTGGGGACTCGCCCGGCGGTGTTCGCTGCGCAGTTCTCGCTGTCGCATGCGTGCTTCATCATCACGTACCCCTTGGCGGGCACGCTCGGTGCTCTGCTCGGTCTCCCGGCTGTGGCCCTCGTCCTCGCCGCAATCGGCACCGCTGCCGCGGCCCTTGCCTGGCTTGGTGCTCGCCGGGCCTCCTCACCGGCAGGCAGCGAGCTCGCTCAGTCGGGCGCCTAGGTCTCCGCTGGGGTCAAGGTCGATGGGCGTGCTGTTTCGCGTCGACGTACCGCGCCATGTGGGATCCGGATCGCTCGGCATGCTGAGCGAGGGTCTTCGGCGAATACCCGAGCAAATCGGAAAGCGACGCTACGTCGATGAGTGCGGTGAGCTGTTTCAAGGTCGTGTTCCGGGTGCGCTGCGGGTCGATACCCAGCGTGTTGAGCCGCTGCTGCAGGGTGGGAACTGACAGGTGCCGGCCGGCACGGTAACCCGGGAACAGCCAGTCGGTGCCGGTGTTCGTGGTCATTCCGTCGCGGTCCTCGAGCTGTCGCCAGAACATGGGCGCGAGAGGTTCGGGGATCTCGCTCACGTTCACACCGAGCCGGATGAACATGCCGTCCGGGCGTAGCTCGAGCTGATCCGCTGTGAGTCTGACGATGCGGGTGAGCGGTGTCGCCCAAAGGAGGTGGATGAGTGCGGCGACTCTGGTGCTGAGCGCGACTTGTTCGAACTCGACCGCGTTGCGGATCGCTTGGATGCGCTGCGCCTGCGTGAGTGTGGGCAGGGTGATCGCCTTGCGCGGCGGGACGTAGAGCTTCCGTGATCCGCCACGACCGCGCGCGAACCAGCCGATGAAGTGCTTGATTTGGAAACGTGTCGTGACCGCACCATCCAGGTAGGCGTCGATGTCTTCCTGGTGGAATGTGGCGACGGTTCGCTCCCGGGCCTGTTCGACCCAGATGAGGAACTTGCCAGCCTCAGTGATCTGCTGTCGTGCGTTCCGGCAGGCGATGTCCATGTTCGCGACGCCGACGCGCTCACGTAGCCGGTTCAGGTGATGCCACCGGGCGTACTGCTCGATGATCGACGCCACGTCAGGATGGGGCTGCAGCTCACGTAGGCGGGCGTCGACCCAGCCTTCGAAGATCGCCAGGTGCCGATCCGCGGGGGCGACCATGAGGCGGTTGTGGATGAGGATTTCACGAAGGTGCTCCACCGAATGCCCGCGCGGCAATGCGTTGAACGCCTCCGGGGTGAGGTCGAGTTCTCTGTCGCCGATCTTCCTGAGCAACTCGTGGGCCTTCTCGCCTCGCATCCAGGTGTAGATGCTCTCAGGCCGTGTTGACTCGACGAACACTTGGATCAGTCGTTTGATGCGTAGATCTGGGGGAGTGGTGGGCTTGAGGAGCTCGGTCAGGTCGGCCTCGATGACGCAGCGGGCACATTGGCCGTTGCGGAACCGCTCGGCTTCGACGCCGCACCTGCCGCAGGTCATGTTGGTCGTGATGCCGGCGCAGTCTCGGCAGATCGGCTTGGCGTGCTCGTCGCGGCCCGGGAGCAGGCGGTCGTCGCCGCAGCCCGCGCACACCCCGTACGTGTGGGCCGCTTCCCTGAAGCAGATGCCGCAGATCGCTCCATCCGGCCAGCGGACGCGAATCTTGGCGCTCATGCGCCCGCACCGGTCGCAGTGCTTCTCGCCCTCGGATCGTGGTCGCCCGCGTGGCTCCGGCGGTGTGAGCGAGTTCAACGTAGCCGGCCGGACGCGGCCGTACTCGCGGGGTCTAGCCATCGTCTCGGGTGACGCGGGCGCGGACGGGCCGGTAGTTGCGCAGGTCGGGAACGCCTGGATCGCCGTTCGCGACGCGCTTCTGGCGGATGGTGCGGGCGTCTGCCGCGGTGAAGGTCACTAGATCGTTCACCTCGCAATGCAGGATGTCGCACAGCGCCACGAGAACCTTGAACGCGATCCGTTCCGGGTCCTGTGCCACCAAGCGGTAGACCTGCGAGGCCGACAATGTGATTCCTCGCTCGCGAAGCGGTTCGACGAGCTGGGTGCTGCTGGTGATGTGCTGTCTGGCCATCAGCTCGCGGATTCGCCACTGGTACTCGATCTCGCGTCTCATGATGCGCCCCGATTCTTCTTGCGGTTGGGTGGGAGCGGCGGCCGCGGCGGAAGCCTGAGCTTTCGCTTCGGCAAGGCGACCGCGGTGCCGGTCGCCTCGAGCATCTCCCGGTGCACTCGGGCGAGCTCGGCGATCTGGAAATCGGCCGCCGGGAGGGTGTAGATCGACGTTGTCGCAGCGTGCTCGTGTCCGAGCTGCATCTGGATGAACTTGATGTCGTACCGATAGGACGTGAGCAGATGCGTCGCATACGAACGGCGCAGCGAGTGGAAATCGAGTCCCGGAGGAAAGCCAAGCTCGTCGACGCAATCGCTGATCCGTTGCCAGAGGTGGTTCGCCGACACCACGCTGCCTGTGTTGGTGGGAAACAGATCAGTGAGCGGTTCGCCGTAGCGGGGGAGGACGTTGTTCGTCCAGTCCTCGGCGACCTCGGCGGCCCACTGCCACACCGTCAGCACGTTTCGCGGCTTGAACACCTGGCCGGCCTTCGCCTTCCCGAATCGCACGTGCAGGTTGCCGAAGTCGCCGAAGTAGGGTGTGCGAGCGTTCGCGGAGAAGTCAACGATCTGCAGCCGCCGGACCTCGGTGACGCGGAGCCCCCACCCGTACGCGATCTTGCAGGCCGCGGCGTCTCTGAGCACCGTCAGGGCGCCGCTGCGCCCGGACTCGAGCACGCGCACGTACTCCACGTCGAGGAGGTCGAAGAGCTGCTGGAGCTCGTCCTCAGTGAATGCCCGCTTCTCGGGTTTGGCCTCGTTGGTCTGTGAGTGCGTGATCCGGTTGAATTCGTTGACGACCTGCGAGAAAACCTGGCCGAACATCTGAGCCGAGCGCACGCTCCAGTCGTACGCCGGGCTCGTCGCGAAGTCGCAGAATGCCTCGATCATGCCCTGATACGCGCGCAGCGTGGACTGTGCCAACCCTCGAACCGAACGAAGATGATCGAACCAGTCGGTCGCGTCGCCCACGTTCCACTCCCAGGGGAACTTGCCCGCCGAGTCACACAGGCGGAACACCACCGAACGACTCGTGCGCACGTAGCCTGCCTTGATGCCGCGCGAGCACAACGACGCCGCCCACGCGTCAAGAACCTCTTCGAGGAAGACGTCAGGGTCTGGAGCAGCCCCGGGAACAGGCAGGAATGAAAGCGTCCCGCCGCCATCAGAACCCACCATCGGACACCACCGCCTCGCCTGCGAATATTGCAGGATTCCTGCAGAAATCGCAATGGGTGGATCCGGAAAACCAGATCAGAGGGTAAATCCAAAGGGATCGTCACCAGTTGAATTCCGACCGGCGTTGCTGGATGCGTGAGGCGCCCGAGAACGGAGTAATTCCTGGTCAAGCGCGATTAATGCAAGCGGGGAAGGGGATTAGCCGGTTCTCCAGATCCTGCAATTCCTGCAAGTTCTGGATTTACTTTCTGACATAATGTGCATTATCGGCAAAAGCTCCACAGGCGCGACGCCGGTCGAGCGGCACCACTGCTCATCCGGCGCGAACGGGCGGATTCCGCACCGCCGAGCGACAGAACGGGCCCGATGACGCGTGCGGCGCGTCTTGGATCGCACGACCGAGCTGTCAGCGCTAACCTGAGAACATCTCCACTCACAGGAGATTTTAGAGAGGGCTCCGCCATGACTGCTGAACCTACCCTCGAGAAGACGGCGACCAACGGCATCCGGACCGCTCTCGGTCTGGGCGGCGCGCTGTCCGTCATCCTCGGCATCGTCATTCTCGTCTGGCCAGGAAAGACCGCGATGGTCGTGACCGCGATCATCGCGATCTACGCCATCGTCGCCGGACTCGTGTACGCGGGAATGGGAATCTTCGCAACCGGAAAGGGCGGGTGGTCGCGCGTCGGTCACGTGCTCCTCGGCGTGCTCTACGTCGTCGCCGGTATCGTCGCGTTCTCCAACCTCGGCCTGGCCGCACTCGCGCTGGCCGTCTTCCTCGGCATCCTCGTCGGCATCATGTGGGTCATCGAGGGCGTCGTGGCGCTCTCGACGCTCGATCTGGCGCCCTCCCGGGGATGGACGATCTTCTACGCGATCATCTCGATCATCGCCGGTCTCACGCTGCTCTTCTCGCCGCTGTGGGGCGCCGTCGTGCTGTGGTGGCTCATCGGAATCTCCGCGGTCGTCATGGGCATCATCCAGATCGGACGCGCCTTCTCGTTCGGCAAGTGACACGACACGAAGCGCCCCGCTCGCCGTGAGGCAGCGGGGCGCTTCGACGTGGCGGATGCCGTGACTCAGTCGGCCGGGAGGTGACGGGACCACCAGTCGAGGACCGCGTCGAATCTCTCCTCGCGATGGCGAGGGCGTCCCGAGCGCGTCAGTTCGTGGTTCTCCCCCGGGAAGATGAGCATCTCGGCATCCGTCCCCTGTCGCTTCAGCGCCGCGTAATAACGCGTCGCCTGCTCGAGGGGGCAGCGGAAGTCCAGCTCGGAGTGCAGGACGAGAGTCGGCGTGCGCACGTCGTGCACGACGGCCATCGGGCTTTGCCGTGCCATGTCCTCCGCATCGGTGCCGACGTATTCGTCTCCGAAGAACGATCCGATATCGCTGGTGCCCTGGAAACTCACCGGGTCGAGGAAGCCGCGCTCGACGATGGCGCCGGCGAACCGGTGGTCGTGTGCAATGGTCCACGCGGTGAGATAGCCGCCGTACGACCCGCCCTGGATGCCGACGCGCGCGCCGTCCAGACGAGCATCGCCGGCGACGACACCGTCGAGGAAATCGAGGACGTCCGTCATGTCGACGGTGCCCATGGCGCCGCGAATGCTCCGACCGTGCGCCCGACCGTATCCGGCGCTCCCCCGCGGGTTGCAGTAGACGACGGCGTAGCCGGCATCGACGAGAACCTGCGTCTCATCGAACAGATGTATGCCGTACGACGCATACGGCCCGCCGTGGATCTGCAAGATCACCGGGAAGGGGCCCTCCCCCGCTGGGACGGCGACCCACCCGTGAACGGGATAGCCGTCACGGGCGACGATCTCCCGTTCCTCGGGCCGCACGATGGCCCGGGCCTCGGCGGCCGCACCGAACGTCGTCAGCGGGCCGGACCCGAGCAGTGACACCTCGCCAAGGCTGAACGGCGTCGCGTGGGAGAAGACGATGCGCTCCCCCGCCGCCGCGTGACCGACGACCTCGACATCGCCGTCGACCAGCACCGAGACGTCCCCGGCACGCGTCACGCGCAGGAGCTCGACGCGGCCACGCGTGCGGTTCTGGACGAGGAAGTCTTCTCCGAACGGGGTGATGTGGGAGCCCACCTCTCCGAGGTCGACGGCGTCGGGGTCGGTGAGCGCACGCGGCGCGGGCGCAGACAGCGGTCCCTCGAGGACGTAGAGCGCGACGTCCGGAGCGATGAAATCGATGCCGGACTCCCCCGGTCGTGATGCCAGGACGGCGATCGTGCCGTCGTCGGCGACGCCCACGTCGTCGACGGCGTAGCCCGCATCGCGAGAGAGCACCTCGATCGCGCCCGAGCCGTCGACGGCCACGGCGACCAGCGGCGTCCGCAGATCGCGACGATCGTCCTCGATCTCGTCGACGACCGTCAGCAGATGAGCGCCATCGGCCGTGAACACGACGCCGTGATGCGAAGCGGCGCCCGAGGTCAGCGCGGTCGCCTGTGCCCCGACTCGCCGCTCCTTACCCGCCTCGCCCGCAGCCGTCGGCGCGGGCGCATAGAACGGCTCCGCACCGGTGTCGGGGGCATCGATGATGAAGAGATGCGACGGACGGTCGGCGAGGTAGCCAAGACCGTTGGCATGCCAGCGCACACCCGTGATGCGGCGCGGCGATTCCGCCTCTGCCGAGCGGCCCTCGACGGTTCCGTACCGTCCCTGCTCGGGCACCCGCGCCGTGAACGCGATACGTGCCCCATCGGGCGACCACGCGAACGACCCCACGCCGCCGCGGGCCTCGGTCGCCTGCACCGGCTCGCCACCAGAGGCCGGGATCACGAAGATCTGCGAAGTTCCGTCGGCGTCCGCGCGCACGAAAGCGACGCGCTCACCGTCGGGTGATACCTGCGGCGACGAGTCCCACACCCCACGCGTCAGACGACGGGGCGCACCGTCCGGCAGATCGATCCGCCAGATCTGACCGACGTTGCGGTCGGCGCCGAGGTCGGGACGCGACGTTGCGAAGACGGTGAACGAGCCATCGGGGGCGATGCTGGGGCGTCCAACGCTGGTGAGGGATGCGATGTCGACGGGACGCATGCTCACTCGCCGCCGAACGAACTCACGTCCCCGACGAGACGCGTGTTGTCGTCCGGAATCGGCTCGACCGCGGCGAGGGCCACCTCGGCGGCGAACTCCGACACGTTGTACAGCTTGCCGGCCGACTCGCGGCGATCGGCGATGGCGCCCGGGTTGGCGCGCTCGAGAAGCGTGGCGGTGATCGTGCCCTCGATCATGTCACCCGACACGACGACGAAGTCGATGCCCTGTTCGGCGAGGGCGGGGATCCGCTCGCGCAGCGCGTCTTCACCGGCACGCTTGGACAAGGCGACCGGCTCGTACTCGGGCATCGTCGGTGTCGTGCGGATGAAGTGGGCCTGGTGGCTCGTGACGAAGACCACCCGAGAGCCGTCGTGCAGCAGGGGCAGCGCGGCCTCGAGGACTCCCAGCTGGGCGTCGCGGTTGAGGACGAGCGCATAGTCGGCGCCCATTCCGCTCTCCATGCCGCCGGACGCGTTGAGGACGAGCAGATCGAGAGTCCCGAACGTCTCCTTGACGGCTTCCATCATCGCCGCGACCGAACCGGCATCGGTCAGATCGGCGCCGACGACCAGCACCTCGACGCCGAGTTCCCGCAGCTCGGCAGCGAGCTTCTCGGCCCGCGGCGCCTTGTTGCGGAAGTTGATGACGACGTTCGCGCCACCCTCGGCGAGGTAGCGAGCCGTGTCGGCACCGATGCCGCGCGAAGATCCGGTGACGAGGGCCGTCCGTCCGGCGAGGGAGCCGGCGGGGATGGGCTGGGACATGATTGCTCCTGCAAGAAGACGGATGCCGGGCGGATGTCGCCGCAGCCTTCTCGACACTATCAACCGGTGCCCGACGAACACCCGGCGGCTGGCCACCGCATCGAGACGGCCGGGTGTTAGGGTTCGAACAAGACCCACGAAGGGAGCGCGCATGCTGCCCGATCTCACGCAATATCTCTGGATCGCCTGGATCGTGCTCGCCGTGGTCTTCGTGATCATCGAACTGCTGACCCTCGAGTTCACCTTCCTCATGCTCGCCGCCGGCGCGGTCATCGGCGGCCTCGGCGTGAACCTGCTCGGCGGCCCCTGGTGGCTTCAGGTACTCATCGCCGCTGCCGTGTCGGCACTGCTGCTGTTCACGATCCGCCCGCTCCTGCTCACCGCGCTGCGCCGATCGAGCCAGCCGCACCCGACGAACGTCGACGCGCTCTACGGCATGGCCGCACGCGTGACGGCGCCCTTCGTCGATGGTCGCGGCTTCGTCCGTCTCGACAACGGCGAGCAGTGGACGGCAGAGCTCGCCCCGGCGGCCACCGCACTGTCTCCCGGCGACCGGGCTGTGGTCACTGCGGTGCGCGGTGCCACGGTCGAAGTGGCACCTGTCCCCTCCTCCCCCGCCACCGGCTCCCCGGCGGCATCCGACTCTCCCGAAAGGAGCACCGACTGATGGTCGACGTCGGAGCGTTCGTGGGTCAGATCTTCGTGATCGTCCTGCTCGTCGTGGTCGCGATCTTCGTGATCGTGGTCCTCTTCCGATCCATTCGGATCATCCCGCAGGCCTACACCGGAGTCGTCGAGCGGCTGGGCCGCTATCAGCGCACCCTCTCCCCCGGGCTCAACATCCTGGTGCCGTTCATCGACCGCCTGCGTCCTCTGGTCGACATGCGCGAGCAGGTGGTCTCCTTCCCGCCGCAGCCCGTCATCACCGAGGACAACCTCGTCGTCTCGATCGACACGGTCGTCTACTTCCAGGTGACCGACGCGCGCGCCGCGACGTATGAGATCGCCAACTACCTGTCGGCCGTCGAACAGCTCACGACGACCACGCTCCGCAACGTCGTCGGCGGTCTCAACCTGGAAGAGGCGCTGACGAGTCGGGACAACATCAACGGGCAGCTGCGCGTCGTCCTCGATGAGGCAACCGGCAAGTGGGGCCTGCGGGTGTCGCGCGTCGAGCTGAAGGCCATCGACCCGCCCCACTCCATCCAGGACTCGATGGAGAAGCAGATGAGGGCCGAGCGCGAGCGTCGCGCGACCATCCTCACCGCCGAGGGATCGAAGCAGTCGCAGATCCTCGAGGCGGAGGGCCGCCGTCAGGCGGCGATCCTGGGCGCAGAGGGTGACAAGCAGGCCGCGATCCTCCGTGCCGAGGGCGAGGCCGCCGCGATCCAGAACGTCTTCTCCGCGATCCACGCGGGCCGCCCCGACGACAAGCTCCTCGCGTATCAGTACCTGCAGACCCTGCCGAAGATCAGCGACAGCGCGTCAAGCAAGCTGTGGATCATTCCCAGTGAGTTCACGGAGGCGATGAAGGGTCTCGGAAGCGCGTTCGCCGCGCGCGCGGATGCCGGCGACGCACCGAGGCCGCCCGCGACGACGGCCACGCCTCCCACTGATCTCTCGTGAGCCACCCGTGGTTCGCCGCCACCGCGGCTCCGCGTGTGCTGGCTCATCGAGGTTTCGTTCCGAGCGACGCCGAGGGCATCGTGGAGAACACGGTCGCCGCTTTCGCCGCCGCGCATGCGATCGGCGCGAGGTATGTGGAATCGGACTGCCATCTGACCGCCGACGGCGTCGTGGTCTTCTTCCACGATGAGGATCTGCTGCGGGTGGCCGCCGATCCTCGCAAGATCGCCGCCGTGCGTCATGACGAGCTCGCGGAGATCATGGCCGACCGCGGCGGTCTCGCCACCGCCGCCGACACGATCGAGGCGTTTCCGACGCTGCGCTTCAACATCGACGTCAAGTCGCCCGATGCTGCTCGCCCCCTGGGCCGCGTGGTCGCCGGGCACGCGGATCGCGTGCTGGTCACGAGCTTCTCGGACGCGCGCCGCAGGCGAGCGCTCGATGCGGCACGTCATCTCGGCGGCGAGCCGGCGACGTCGGCCGGCCGTGAGACCGTCGCAAGGCTGCTCGCGGCCGTGTCGACGGGATCGAGCGCTCTGGTCAAACGCGTACTTCGCGGGGTGGATGCCGTGCAGATCCCCGAGCGCCAGGGACCGATCCGCATCGTGACACCACGCCTGCTGCGCCTCGTTCACGACGCCGACGTCGAGGTGCACGTCTGGACGGTCAACGACCGCGACGACATGGATCGCCTTCTGGCGCTGGGCGTCGACGGTCTCGTCACCGATCGTGCCGACCTCGCGCTGACCGCCACTGCGTCGCGCCCCTGATCAGGGCTGGGGATCCCCTGTGAAAGGGCGATTTGGCACGGACGTTCGGATGAGGCACACAGGTGCGCACGTTATACCTGACACGACGAGAGGACCACACAATGGCAGATCGCAGCCTGCGCGGCATCCGACTCGGCGCCTCGAGCCTACAGAGCGAAGAAGGCGTCGTGTTCCATGAGCGCGCCAACCACACCTATGTCTGCACGCAGTGCGGACGCGAGACCGTGATGACCTTCGCGGCCGACGCCGAGCTTCCCGACGCCTGGGAGTGCCGCACGTGCGGCGCCGAGGCCGTGCTCCGCGTGGGCGATTCGGTTGTCGAGGTCGACCACTCCGGGGACAAGGCTCCCCGCACCCACTGGGACATGCTGCTGGAGCGTCGTACCGTTCCCGAGCTGGAGGAGCTGCTCGAAGAGCGCCTCTCCCTGCTGCGCGCCCGTCGCGGCGCTGCGGACCACTCCCGCCTGAGCGCCTGACGCTCACTCCCCCGCTTCGACGTCGGCCCCTTCGGGGGTCGGCGTCTTCGGCGTGCGCGCGCGACGGCGGACGAGGAGGCCGACCACGGCCAGCGCCACCACACTGCCCCACCCGAGCAAGGTCTGGATGGCATCGCCCAGAAGGATGCCGGGGGTCAGACCGGTACGCAGTGGCACGTCGGTGACCATCGCCCCCGGCTTGTCGGCGGGCAGCGCGTCGATCGTGCGGCCGTCGGGTCCGATGACCTGACTGGTGCCGACGGTCGACAGGTTGACGACGGCGCGGCCGCTCTCGACGGCTCGAATACGGGCGAACGCGAGTTGCTGGAGGTTCTCGTCGGTTCCGCGGAAGTCGGCGTTGTTCGTCTGGAACATGTACACCTGGGCCCCGGACACGGCGCCCTCGCGGATGACATCGTCGTAGATCACGTCGAAGCAGATGGCGAGCCCGACTCCCACACCGTTCACCTCGAACATGGGCGTCGTCGTCCCCGGCGTGTACTCGCGCTGGATGAGGCCGATGAGATCCGGGGCGAGCATGTTGTAGAACCAACGGTCCGGCACGTACTCGCCGAACGGAACCGGGTGGCGCTTGTCATACAGCGCCGTCGGGTTCTGGGCCCCGGCCTTCCACAGCAGCGAGGAGTTGAAGTACTGATCGCCGCGTTGGGTGACGCCGCTGACCAGCAGCGGTGCGCCGACACGGTCTGCCAGAGCGTCCAGAGCTGTGCGCACCGACGTGTTCGACAGCGGGTCGGCATCGATCCCACCCTCCGGCCAGAGCAGCAGATCGATGTCGCGGTCTTCGATGGGTCGCGTCGCCGCAAGTTGCGCGCGGAACACGTCGTAGGCGGCACGCTGATCGAAGTAGCCGGCCGGCCCGTTGCCCTGCACGGCCCCCACGCGGATGCTGCCGGCATCCGTCGTGGGAAAGGCGGGAAGAAGAAAGAGCACCAGGACGGTGATCGCCGCCGGCAGGATCCGCAGCGCCGCGGCGGGCACACCGCGGGATCGTCCGAGCCGCGCCGCCTCGATCGCCGCGGCACAGGCGAACACGATCAGGAACGACAGACCGCTCATCCCCGTCCACGACGTGACGTGCACGAGCGGCGAGTCCGCCTGCGTCACGGCGACGCGGGTCCAGGGAAAGCCTCCGTAGGGGAACGTGCCCTGCAGTTCCTCCCGCGACACCCACAACCCCGCCACGAGAGCCGGCAGCGCGAGGAGGCGTCCTGCGGCGCCGGGTGCCCAGCGGGGCAGCCATCGATAGGCCCAGGCGATGGGAATGGCCATGACCGCCGTCAGCACCGACTCCAGCGTCGACAGCGCGATCCACGGCACCGGCCCGAGATAGCGGGCCGTGAAGGAGAAGTTCACGAAGAACAGGCCGACGCCGAAGAGGAGTCCGACCGTGAACGCGCCGCCGGTGCGCCGTCCGATGAGCGTCAGCAGCCCCAACGGCACGGCGACGAAGACCGCGGGCCACCACGACAGCGCGGGGAACGCGAGCGTGAGCACCAGGCCCGCGGCCGTCGCGACGACAGCTGCCGCCCACAGCGGAAGAAGCGGTCGCACCGGCGGGGCGGCAGGACGAAGTCGTTCGGGCACGGATCGAGCCTAGGCGAGCGGATTCAGGAGGAGCCGTACGCGACGATCCCGCGTCGGACGGCATCGAGGGCGGCGCGCGCCGTCGTGGCGAGCGGAGCGTCGGCGACCATCGACAGCTGATCGAGCAGATCGATGGTCTGCTTCGTCCAGCGGACGAAGTCGCCCGCGGCGAGATCCGCCTCGTGCAGCACACGGTCCAGCGAGGCCCCGCGCGCCCAGGAGTGCATGGCCTGGGCAAGCCCCGTGGCCACCGGGGACGACCCCGGCAGGCGATGGTCCTGCTCCAGATCGTCGAGGCGCGCCCACAGCTCCTGGGTCGCCGTCAAGGCCCCCCGGAACGTACCGCGCGGAAGTCCGTGCTCGCCCGGGCCGCTCTCGTCGCGACGCGGCTCATACACGAGACAGCAGGCCAGGGCGGCCAGGCCGGATGGATCGAGGTCTTTCCAGATACCGGTGCGCAGAGACTCCGCCACAAGGAGATCCCGTTCCCCGTAGATCCGCTTCATCGTCGCACCGGCCGCCGTCAGCGCGGTGGCTCCGTCGGCATCGACGTGCACATAGTCCAGCGCGGTGAGCACGTCGACGACCCGGTCGAAGATGCGGGCGACGGTTCCGGTGCGCATGTCGATCTGCTGACGCAACTTGTCGCTGTGGCGCCGGAGCTTCCCGTACCGTTCGGCCCATCGGGCGTGCTTCTCGCGGTCGGGGCAGCTCTGGCACGGATGCCGCTTGAGACTGCGCCGCAGCGACTCGATCTGCTCCTGACGCTGCTGGCGCACCTTCGGAGGGCCGGAGCGGTCGCCCTTGCGTTCGAGGTCGCCGAGCTCGCGTCTCATCCGGGAGAACTCGGCGAAGTCACCCCGATCGCACGCCATCGACGCCGCGTAGCCGGCCAGGGAGACCTCGGCATCCTTGACCTCGCGCGCGAGCCCGACCACGGCGCGGTCGGCCTGGAACTGAGCGAACGACGACTCGAGGATCTCGCGCGCTCGGGAACGACCGAACTGGTCGATGAGGTTGACCGCCATGTTGTACGTCGGGCGGAAGCTCGAGTTGAGCGGGTAGGTGCGCCGCGAGGCCAGGGCGGCCACGGCCTGGGGATCGAGATTCTCACTCCACTGGATGACCGCGTGGCCTTCGACATCGATGCCGCGCCGTCCCGCGCGCCCCGTCAGCTGGGTGTACTCGCCGGAAGTGATGGCGACCCGCGCCTCACCGTTGAACTTCTCGAGCTTCTCGAGGACGACGGTGCGCGCCGGCATGTTGATACCGAGCGCGAGTGTCTCCGTCGCGAAGACGATCTTGACGAGCTTGCGCTGGAAGAGCTCCTCGACGATCTCCTTGAACGCGGGGAGCAGGCCCGCGTGGTGAGCGGCGACACCGCGTTCGAGGTTCTCCCGCCACTCCCAGAAGCCGAGCACGGCGAGATCCTCGTCGGGAAGCGTCAGCGTACGCTCGTCGACGATCCGGCGGATCTCATCGCGCTCGTCGCGGTCTGTCAGACGCACACCGGAGCGTCGAACCTGCTGCACCGCGCCCTCGCAGCCCGCACGGCTGAAGATGAAGAAGATCGCCGGCAGGAGGTTCGCCCGCGCCAGCAGCTCCACCACCTGTGGCCGGTCGATGCGCTCGATGCGCTGCATGTCGGCAGAGCGCAGCGGCCGCGTTGCCCCCTTCGAGGGCCGCGGGCCGCCGGATCGATCGCCCTGCGACCGGTGACGCTGTGAGCGGTAATCCTGAGCCCGGCGATTGCTCTCGAACGTGGAGCCGCGCACCGATCGCAGGCGCATGAGCTCCTGATTGACCTGCGCGGTCGCGATGCCGGCCCGGTCGTCGAACAACGGCAGTAGATCGCCACGGACCAGCACATGCTGTTCGAGCGGAACGGGTCGGGTCTCGGAGACGATGACCGCGGTGTCACCACGCACGGTGTCGAGCCAGTCGCCGAACTCCTCGGCATTGGACACGGTGGCCGACAGCGACACCAGCTTCACGCGCGACGGCAGATGGATGATGACCTCCTCCCACACCGCGCCGCGGAACCGATCGGCGAGGTAGTGGACTTCGTCCATCACCACGTAGCGCAGACCGCGCAGCGCCGGGGAGTCGGCGTAGAGCATGTTGCGCAGCACCTCGGTGGTCATCACGACGACGCGGGCGTTGCCGTTGATGTTCGTGTCGCCCGTGAGCAGGCCCACCTCGTCCTCGCCGTACACCTGCTGCAGCTCGCGGAACTTCTGGTTCGACAGCGCCTTCATCGGCGTCGTGTAGAAGGCCTTCTCGCCGGGCTCGCGCATGGCCAGATGCACGGCGAACTCGCCCACGATGGTCTTTCCCGCGCCGGTGGGCGCCGCCACCAGCACGCTGCGTCCGTCCTCGAGGGCGTGGCATCCCGCGATCTGGAAGGGATCGAGGTCGAAGCGCTGGCCGTCGGCGAAGGAGGCCGTGATCGGATGCGCCTGGCGGGCCTGGGCCTGCGCGTAGCGGCTGGCGGGATCCGTCACAGGTCGAGCCCGAGCGCCTTCTCGCGCTTGGCGCGTCTGCGATCGAAGAGCACCGACAGCCCAGCCGCGGCGAAGTAGAGCACGGTGAGGATGCCGGCCAGCAGCAGCATGCTGACGATGTCGGCGGCGGGCGTGGCGAGCGCCGCGAACAGTGACGCAACGAGAACGGCGACCCGCCAGCCCCTCAGGATCGCCATACCGCTCATCACACCGGCGAGGTTCAACGCGACCAGGAAGACGGGAAGCACGAAGGAGACGCCGACGACGAGCAGCAGCTTGAAGACGAAGTCGTAGTAGTACTTCGAGTCGTAGATGTTCGACGCGCCCTGCGGAGTGAAGGAGGCCATGAGCTCCACGATGTGGGGCATGATCAGCCACCCGACGAACACGCCGGCGGCGAAAAGGGGCACGGCGGCGCTCACGAACCCGATGGTGTAGCGGATCTCCTTCCGGGTCAGACCCGGAACGAGAAACGCCCAGATCTGCCAGACCCACACCGGTGCGGAGAAGATGACGCCGACGGCCAGTGCGATGCGCAGCCGCATATCGAACGGGCCCGTGATGCTCTGGTACATCAGAGTGACAACGTCGCCGTCGCCGCGTTGCGCGGCGACGACCCGGATCGGCTCGGTCATCGCCCAGATGATGGCATCAGTGAAGATCCACGCGATGATCATGCCGACGACGAGCGCGATGATGCCGATGATGAAGCGTCGGCGCAGCTCCGTGAGGTGCTCCGCCAGCGACATCCGGCGATCGCGACGGGGCGCGTCGTCCTCGCCGAGACGAGCGGACTCGACCGTGGCCACCGACGTCAGGGCTTGGCGTCGGGTCCGGGCTCGGCGCTCGAGGCGGCCGTCCCGGCTGCGCTTCCGGTCACCGGCGGTGCGGGCGGCGCCGCGGCGGCGTCGTCTTCCTTCATCGCCTTCATCTCGCCCTTGAAGACGCGCGCGGACTGACCGACGCTCTTGGCCAGCGCAGGGAGCTTCGCCGCTCCGAACAGGAGCAGGATGATGACGACAAGGGCCAGCAGGTGCCAGCCGGTCAAGCCTCCGAGCATGAGGGTCTCCTCGGGTCTGGGGATATCGCCCAGTCTACCTGTCGGTCCCGCCGCCGGGCTCAGGCGTACTGGGCGAGCCCCGCCTCGGCCCACGCCGCGGCTGCGTGACGCGCGGCATCCGGTCCGACGATCTCCAGATCTCCGCCGAGCTTCGCCGCGACACGCTTCAGGCTGCGGGCATCCCCCACGCGCACCCGTGCCGAGCGCACCGCGGCGCCGGCATCGGCCGGGTCGTCGATCACGACGTAGTCGGCCAGCAGGGGCGCAGCCGATGCCCGATAGCGGACGACGACTTCGACGTCGCGGGAGGCACCCTCGAACAACGCGGGAACGCTGTCGTCGCCGTGGGTGCTCACGATGTCGGTGAGATGCACATCGGAGACGCGATCGAGATGGAAGGTGCGCATCGCCTGACGCAGGTGGCACCACCCCTGCAGGTACCACTGACCACCGGCGAGGTGGACCTTGACCGGGTCGACCGTGCGGGTGGTGGGCGCGGCATCCGGAGCTTGGTAGGTGAAGGCCACGGCGACGCCGTCGCGCAGCGCGCGATCGACCGTCAGACGGACGTCGTCGACCTCGCCGGACGCGACGATGACATCGGCCGGCACGCCCGAAGCGCCACGCGCGAGCTTGGCGAGCAGCCCCTGGATCACGCCGCTGTCGCCGACGCCGGGCAGCGATGCCGCGACGCGGAGTCCGGCGAGCAGGGCCGCCGCCTCCGGTGCCGTCAGACGCGGGGTGCGCTCGAGCCCGACGGTGTTGGTGATGACGATGAGATCCTGCTGATCGAGAAGATCCCAATCGATGTCGAACAGATCGTTCGCCATCTGCCAGAAGCCGCCGTCGCCGGGTAGCCCGATGACGGTCAGCTTCTCCACCATGGTCCGCATCTGCTCGACCGTGACGTCGAACTCCTCTGCCGCCTCGGTGAGCGAAACCTCGCCCTTCCCGATCAGGTAGGGCACCAGCTGGAGGATCAGGGCAGCGCGATCGGTGGCGAGAAGAGGCTTACGCCGCGCACTCATGATCGCTCCCCCGCGCCGGTGCCGTGCACACGTAGCGTGCGCTCCAAACGCGCGATCACCTGGTCGCGCAGTTCTCCCGGTTCGACCACGCGCACCTCCGGGCCGTACGAGGCCAGCTCGTCGGCGAAGATGTGGACGTCGACGTAGGGCACGCGGATTCCCTGGTCGGCGGGCGTCGCCCGGCGCGTGAGTCGCAGAGCGGCCTCGGTGCCCGGGGCGATCTCCAGCAGCGCCTGCTGACGGGCGGCGAGCTCCGCCAGTCCGGTCAGCGCACGCTCGCCGGCGCCCTCGCGCAGGGCGAGATCGAACGTCGTCCGCGTGATCGCGACATCCGACACGATCCGCGACAGCAGGAACGTGCGCACGTCACCCTGAATCAGATCGAACCCGTAGACGTGCCACCGCGCCTCGTACTCGATCAACGCGTAGGGCTGCACGCGACGCACGCGCGCACTCTCCTCTCCCGCCTTCAGATAGGAGAACTCGACGACGCGGCCCTGTTCGATCGCGCGCTGCATCGGCGCGAAGGCGGGCTCGCGCAGGTTCACGCGCGGCGAGTAGCCGATGATCGGCGCGTCGACGTCGATGCCCAACGCCCGGATCTTGCGCAGGCCGCTGCGCGCATCGGCCGACATCGAGCTCTCGCTCCACACACCGCCGGCGAGGTTCAGCACGGCGAGCTCGGCCGGCGTGAACTCGATGTCGGCGGGAAGCTCGTATTCTGCGGTGGGGATGCGGTACCGCGCCTCACGGAGATCGTCGGGGTCGGCGTAGTCGCCGATGGTCTCCACGGGGATGCCGAGCGAGCGGAGATTCTCCTTGTCGCGCTCGAACATCTTCTCCAGCGCGTCTTTGGAAGCCCCCGCGGAACCCTGCTCGCGGTAGCCGGCCACCGACGAGAGGATCGTGTCCTTCGTCAGCCCCTGCTCCGTCGCCATGAGTGCGACCACCAGGTTGACGAGGCGCTCCTCGGGCGCGCTGCGGCTGGTCTCGGTGGGCACCCGTCAATCTTAGGCGCCGCCTGTGGAGCGGCGGCGGTGCCGCGCGGGGTCAGGGGGCGGCGGGAGTGTCCACGCCCAGCACGTCGATGACGAACACGAGCGTCGAGCCCGCGGGGATCGATGAGGTGGTCTTGTCCCCATAGCCGAGGGACGGCGGGATCACCACGAGGATCTGCGACCCGACCGTCTGCCCCTTCAGAGCCTGCGCGAAGCCCGGCACGACGGCATCCAGCGTGACCGCCGTCGATGCCCCCTTATCCCACGTCGAGTCGAACACTTTACGATCGGCCCACGTGAGGCCCGTGTAGTTGATCCGGATCTGATCGCCGTCTCCGACGGCGGGGCCGTCGCCCTTCTTCAGCACCTCCACGGCGAGGTCGGACGGCGGCGCGGTGTCCGGGATGATGATGCCCGGCGTGCCGTTGGGAGCCAGCACGACGGAGGGCATCCCCCGTCGATCGTTGTACTGGGGCGTGCCGTCCGCCGCGGCGAGGTAGACCTTCTGCAGGTCGATCGCCACGACGATCGAGTCTGCGCCGGTGAGGCCCCACCCCTGCGCGGCCTCGGCCGACAGCGCGCTGGCCGGAACGGCGCCGAGGATGCGGGAGCCCTCGGTCGCGCAGGTCATCAGCTCGGCGAAGCCGGCGTACTGCTCACGCCACTTCGACAGCGGCGTCACCTGCGTGCCCGACGTCAGGATCTTCTGACCGGTCGACCCGCTCATGATCGTGATGGTGAACTGCACATCCTGCATGTCGGAGGTGACCCGCAGGCCGGAGCCGACGGTCTCGTCCACGGCGACCGTGTGATCGACGTAGACCGGAGCGCTCAAGGTCACGTTGGGGGCGCCCTCAGCCCCGGAGACGCTCACCGTGTTGAGCACACCCGAGCTGTCGGTGGGGCGGTCGCACGAGGCCGCCGATCCGGGCGTCGAAGCGCATCCGACGAGGGTCAGAGCAGACAGGCCGATGACGGCGAGGGCAGCAGGGATCCGGCGCACCGGATCAGTCTACGTCGTCCGGTGCACCGCGCCCGGCCGTGACGGCGTCGGCCGTCGCCTGCCGAGCGCCGTCCGCTGCGCGCTGTGCCTCGCGCACGCGCTTGCGGAGGTTCTTGTCGGTGATCTGACGGTCGCCGACGGCCCCGGGCGTCCAGAGTTCGACGTCCTCATCGGCATAACTGGGCTTCTTCAGTGCGCGCTTGCGCACGTCCGGGGGCATCGCACCCGGTGCCAGGCGACGCGCCGTGATGAGAAACCCCGTGTGTGCGACCATCCGATGATCCGGTCGCACCGCGAGTCCCTCGACGTGCCATCCACGCACCATCGTCTCGGTCGCTTCGGGCTCGGTGAACAGACCGGTGGCGCGGATGTACTCCGCGACACGACTGAGTTGGGTCGCGGTGGCGATGTAGCAGAGCACCACACCCCCGGGCGTGAGAGCGTCGGCAACCGCGTCGATGCACTCCCACGGGGCCAGCATGTCCAGAACGACGCGATCCACGGATGCCGGGCCCACCGCACCGGGAAGCTCTTCCACGAGATCACCCACGACAACTTCCCAGCTGCCGGGCGTGTGCCCGAAGAAGGTCTCCACGTTGGCACGAGCCACCTCCGCGAACTCGTCACGGCGCTCGAAGGAGATCAGGCGCCCCGCCGGACCGATCGTGCGCAGCAGCCACATCGACAGCGCGCCCGAGCCCACACCCGCCTCGACCACCGTCGCGCCGGGGAAGATGTCGGCGGACGCCAGAATCTGCGCGGCATCCTTCGGGTACACGATGGCAGCACCGCGCGGCATCGACATCACGAAGTCGCGAAGCAGCGGCCGCAGTGCCAGGTACTCGTGACCACCGGAGTTGGTCACCACCGACCCGTCGGGCTGACCGAGCAGCTGTTCGTGTTTGAGCACGCCGTGGTGGGTGTGCAACTCGCCGCCCTCCCGCAGGGTGACGGTGTGGAGGCGGCCCTTGGGTCCGGTCAGCTGCACGCGGTCGCCCAGGCGGAACGGGCCGCTCGGGCGCAGGTCGACGAGGGATGTCGGGGTGGTCACGCGTGCTCTCCTGTGCGGTGGGTCCGGTGCGCCGCGTGGACCGCGGCGATGTCCTCGGGCGTACGGCCTGCGAGTGTCGGCCACACGGTGTGGGCGCCCGTCCCGACGAGCGAGACCATCAGCGGCACCCCGATCGTCGTGACGCCCGCGGCGACGGCGGCGCGCACGCCCGTCGGCGAGTCCTCGATCGCGACGGCGTCGGCGGGGTCGATGCCGAGGGCACGGCACGCATGCAGATATGCGTCCGGGAACGGCTTGGGACGCGTGACGTCATCGCCCGCGACGATGATCTCGAACAGCTCGGGAAAGGGCGCGACGACCTGTGATGCCATCCGCCGCATCGACATCGTCACCAGCGCACAGCGGATGCCGGCGCCGCGCAGCGCGGTCAGCAGCTCGTGCGCCCCGGGACGCAGAGGGTTCCCCCGCTCCGAAAGCAGGCGCGTCACCTCTGCGGTGAGGTGGGCGATGATGTCGGCGACGGACATCCGCACGCCGGCCTCCTGAAGGATCGCCCCGGAGGTCTCGAGTCCCTGACCCACCAGAGTCAGGGCCTGTTCGTGCGTCCAGGTGCCGCCGAAGCTCTCGACGAGGGCCGTCTCGGCCTCCATCCAGTAGGGCTCGGTGTCCACGAGGGTGCCGTCCATGTCCCAGAGAACGGCGGCGGGGAGGGCGGAGCTCATCGGTCCATGCTACCGACGCCCCTCGGCGCCGCTGTCGCGCGCGTGACGGCCGCCCTCGCGACGGCGTCGGCGCGTATCGTGGAGGAATCGATGGACCGTGCGAGAGGGGCGGAGTGGACGAACTGGGTAACCGCGTGCTGATCGTGGCCTTCGACGGCTGGAATGATGCGGGTGAGGCCGCCTCCGCCGCCGCGGCGCACATCCGCGAGTCCGGCGCGTACCGGGAGGTCTTCGCCGTCGACCCGGAGCTGTACTTCGACTACCAGTACACCCGCCCACAGATCACTCTCGACGCCGACGGCTCGCGCACGCTCACCTGGCCGGACGCCACACTGTGGCGACCGCTCCATCCCGCCGACGGCACACGCCTGTGGGTGCTGTCCGGGGTCGAGCCCGCGCGCGCCTGGCAGTCGTTCGCCGCCGAGCTCGTGGACGCCGCGCTCACGGAGGGCATCACCGGCATCGTCGCGCTGGGCTCGATGATGTCCGACGTTCCGCATACGCGACCGATCTCGGTGTTCGCCGGCAGCGAGAACGACACCCTCCGCGGCGCGCTCGGCCTCGAGAAGCCCACCTACGAGGGCCCGGCGGGCATCCTCAGCGTGCTCACTGCGGCTGCCGAGGCGGCCGGCATCCCGACGGCGGCGCTGTGGGCGAACGTTCCGCATTACGTCGCCGGCCATACCCCGTCACCGAAGGCCACGGTCGCGCTGCTGGACCGCGTCACCGATCTGACGGGCGCGGTCGTGGCGCGCGGGGAGCTCCCCGCTCAGGCACTGGCCTGGGAGGCATCGATCGACGCGGCCGCGGCCGACGACGAGGAGATGACCGAGTACATCCACCAGCTGGAGCAGACGCGCGACACCTGGGACTCGCCCGAGGCGTCCGGCGACGCCATCGCGCAGGAGTTCGAGCGGTACCTGCGCCGGGGCGGCGAGGGTCCCGGCAAACCTGGTCCGCCCGACCCTCGCCGCTCCTGATCAGTACGCCTGCAGGACGCCGAAGCTGAGCAGGATGATCAACAGGATGCCGAGCGCAAGCCGGTAGAGCACGAACGGCAGGAAGCTGCCGCGCTTGAGGTAGCGCATCAGGAACGCGATCACCGCGAGGCCCACGCCGAACGCGACGACCGTGGCGACGCCCGTCTCGAACATGTTGTACACCTGGTCGCCCGGGTCTTTGATGGCCTGCACCAGCTCGTAGAGGCCGCTGCCGAACACGGCCGGCACCGCAAGCAGGAACGCGACCTCCGCCGCGGCCGGACGGGTGTAGCCCAGGGCCAGGCCCATCGTCGTCGTCGCACCGGAGCGCGAGACACCCGGGACGAGGGCGAGCATCTGGGCCAGGCCCAGAGCGAGGCCGTGCCCGTAGGTCAGGTCCTTCTCGGTGCGGGTGCGGCGCCCCAACGCGTCGGCGGCGCCGAGCAGGAGACCGAAGACGATGAGCACGATCGCGACCAGCCAGAGGTTGCGGAACGTGTTGCGGATGGACTCCTGGAACAGGTATCCGGCGATGCCGATCGGGATCGTGCCGATGATGACGATCCACCCCATGCGGGCGTCGGGGTCGTTGCGCGGCACGCGGCCGGTCAGCGACTTCGCCCACTGGGAGATGATCCGCACGATCTTGCCCCAGAAGTAGACGAGCACCGCGAGCTCGGTGCCGATCTGGGTGATGGCGGTGAAGGTCGCGCCGGGGTCTTCGGCGGACGGGAGGAACTCGCCCATGATGCGCAGGTGGGCACTGGAGGAGACGGGGAGGAACTCGGTGAGTCCCTGGACCAGGCCCAGGATGATCGCCTCGAACAGGTGCATGGGGGCCCTTTCAGTACGTGCGGATCAGATCGGTGAGCACGCGCTGCCCGAAGACCAACGCGTCGATGGGGACGCGTTCGTCCACACCGTGGAACATACCGGTGAAATCGAGATCCGTGGGAAGCCGCAGCGGCGCGAACCCGTATCCGGCGATGCCGAGCTCGGCGAGGGCCTTGTTGTCGGTGCCGCCGCCCATCAGGTAGGGCAGCACCGGAACCCCCGGATCGTGCCGCTCGAGCGCCCCGACCATCGCCTCCACGAGCTCTCCATGAAAGGGCACCTCGAGCCCGATGTCGCGATGCGAGATCTCGACCTCGATGTCGTCGCCCACGATGCGCTGGATCTCCGCGAGCACCCGCTCCTCCTGCCCCGGGAGCGTGCGCACGTCGATCGTCGCGACCGCGGCATCCGGGATGACGTTGTGCTTGTACCCCGCGACGAGACCCGTGGGGTTGGTCGTCGTGCGGAAGGTGGAACGCAGGAAACCGGATGCCGCGCCGGTCGCGTCTGCCACGGCATCCGGATCGGCGGGGTCGACGCCGCACAGGGCCGCGAGACCGTCGACGGTCTGGCGCGTGGTGGCGGTGAGCTCGAGCGGCCAGACCGACCGGCCGAGGGCGGCGACGGCCTCGGCCAGCCGCGTCACGGCGTTGTCCGGGTGGAAGCGGCTGCCGTGGCCGGCGGTGCCGCGAGCGCGCAGCCGAAGCCACACGAGGGCCTTCTCCCCCACCTGCAGCAGATAGGCGCGCTGCTCGCCCACCGGGATCGAGTAGCCGCCGACCTCGCTGATGGCCTCCGTGGCGCCGTCGAACCAGTGCGGCCGATCCCGCACGACCAGCTGCGAGCCCTCCACCCCGCCGTTCTCCTCGTCGGCGAAGAACGTGAGGATCAGATCGCGCTCCGACTGCTCCCCCGCTCTCAGGAGCTCGGCGACAGAGGTGAGGATCATCGCGTCCATGTCCTTCATGTCGACGGCACCGCGCCCCCACAGCATTCCGTCCCTGATCACGCCGCCGAACGGGTCGACGCTCCAGTCGTCAGCGACGGCGGGGACCACGTCGAGGTGGCCGTGCAGGACGAGGGCGGGCTTGTCGCGATTGCGTCCCGGCACCCGCACGCTGAGGTTGGTGCGGCGCGGGATGGGCTCGTAGTACTCGGGACGCAGGCCGAGCGCCTCCAGGTAGGCGCCCACGTACTCGGCGGCCTCTCGCTCCCCGTGCGCGCGCCCCTCGCCGAAGTTGGTGGTGTCGAAACGGATCAGGTCACGCGCGACGCGGGCGACCTCGGGGAGTTCGGAGGAGGGCATGCCTCCACGCTAGCGCTCCCGATGCCACGATCCGAGAGCGGAGGACACGTCTCTGGAGACAAAAGAAAAAGGCCCCTGACGGGACCTTTCTCCTTCTGTGCGCGAGGGGGGACTTGAACCCCCACGCCCTATACGGGCACTAGCACCTCAAGCTAGCGCGTCTACCTATTCCGCCACCCGCGCAGGTGGTTTTCGGTTTCGCAACCGAAGATCGACAGTACCAGATTCCGAGCCAGACGCGGAATCGGGGCCGGGCTCATCCCGCCGAGACACCGAAGAGCAGACCGAGCACGTACGTCACCGCCGCCGCCCCGAAACCGATCGCCAGCTGCCGCAGCCCTCGCCGCAGCGGCGGCGCACCCGACAGCAGGCCCACCATCGCTCCCGTGCCCAGCAGCGCCGTCCCGACGAGCACGAGGGCCAGGACGACGGCGGGGAGCCCGCTGAGCCCGAAGATCCAGGGCAGCACCGGGATGATCGCGCCGGACGCGAAGAAGAGGAAGCTCGACCCGGCGGCGCCCAGAGCACTGCCGACCACTTCGTGATCGGCTCCGGCGGCGCGGTGCAAGCGGTACGGCTCACTGCGGTCGGCGGCCTGCGCGGCCTCGACGATCTGGCGCGCACGCTTCTCGGCGTCGCGTTCACCGACACCCCGCGCACGGTAGACCAGAGCGAGCTCGTTGGCATCGAGGTCGAGGTCCGGCAGCACATGGTCGGCGTAGTCACTCGGCTCCGTGGCATCCAGCAGTTCCCGCTGTGAGCGCACCGACACGTACTCCCCCGCCCCCATGGACAGGGCGCCGGCGAGAAGGCCGGCGACGCCGCTGAACAGCACGAACTGCGCCCCCACGCCGGTGGCGCCGATGCCCATCACGAGAGCGAGGTTGGAGACGAGGCCGTCGTTGGCGCCGAACACCGCGGCGCGGAACGTGCCAGACAATCGCCGCCGCCCGCGCGCGGCCAGACCTCGCACGACCTCACGATGGATCTTCTCGTCAGCGACCATGCGTGCCGTCGCGAACGGCTCGCTCTCGTACGGCGAGCGCCCTTCCGCGTTCTGGGCCAGAGCGAGCACGAAGATGGAGCCGAACCGCCGAGCCATCCATCCCAGCAGGAGGGAGCCGAGGCCCGGAGAGGGCAGGCGCGACGGTTCGCCGCCGAGCAGTTCGAGCCAGTGCGCCTCGTGGCGCCCCTCGGCGTCGGCCAGGGCCAGCAGGATCTCGCGCTCCTCGCCTTCCCGGCGCTGCGCGAGGTCGCGGTACACCTGCGCTTCCGCGCGTTCGTCGGCGAGGTAGCGCGCCCAACGGCGGCGGTCACGAGGCGTGGGAACGGGCTGCGCGGTCACGGGAGTTCACGCTAGCCGCGCGTGGTGCCGGGTGACTCCCGATCGCCGGGATTGCCAGCATTTCGGACGTCCGAACCCCGCGCGATCTCGGCCAGGAGTCCGCGCTCGCCGCGGCGCATCACGATCGCGTGCGCGGCAGCGAACGCGGGCCGCAGAACGGGGCTCGCCACCCGCATCCACCGGCGGACGAGGGCCACCTCCCACACCCACGTGAGCCCCGTCCGCGCACCGGCGGCGCCGCCTTCGGGCGTGAGCCGGAGACTCCCCCGACCGGCCAGGTCGCCCGTGCTCGCGGCCGCCAACAGTCGGGGCGGCGTAGCGGCGGTGATCGTGAGCGCGACCCGCAGACGATACCCCCACGGGCTGCGCACCTGCAGCCGCACGACGTCGCCGGGCGTGGGCGGGTGGGGCTGGGGCTCGACGCGGACGGCCGGCCACCACGCGACGACGCCCGTCGTCAGACTCCGCTCGCACAGGCGCCAGCACTCCTCGGCGGACACCGGCACGAGCCAGTGCGAAGTGAAGGCGTACTCCCGCGACATGCGCGCGAGTGTAGCCGTCGCCGAGGCTCGATCAGGAGCGCACGCGCGAGCGCAGCACCTCGATCCGCGCTTGCAGTTGTGCCACCGTCGCTCGCGCGACCTCGGGTCCCCCGCAGATCCGACGGAGTTCCGCGTGGACGGCTCCGTGCGGCTCTCCGCTCTGGCGCGCGTAGAGACCGACGAGGCTGTTGAGCAGCTGACGCTGTTCGCGCAGCGTGCGGTGCAGCGCCGGCGGCAGTGTCGACTCGGCATCCGGTGCCTCGGTGACCGCCGCACCCTCCTTCGCCTCGCGGGCGCGGCGGTGCCGGCTCTGGCGGGACTGGCGCTGCATGAGCAGTTCGTGGACGTGCTCGGGCTCGAGCAGTCCCGGAAGGCCCAGGAACTCCTCCTCCTCGGGCGTTCCCGGCACCGCCAGCTGACCGAACTCCTTGCCGTCGTAGAGCACACGGTCGAAGTGGGCGACCGAACCGAGCGCCTGATAGGAGAACTCCTGCTCGAGGTCGTCGGAGGCCTTGTCCTCTCGTTCCGCCTCGGCGAGCAAGGTGTCTTCGAGCCCGTCGTCGTCGCCGCCCTCGCGGTCGAGGGCGTGGTCGCGCTCACGCTCCATCTCCCCCGCCAGCGTGAGCAGCACCGGCACGTTGGGAAGGAAGACGGATGCCGACTCGCCCCGACGCCGCGCCCGCACGAAGCGGCCGATCGCCTGCGCGAAGAACAGCGGCGTCGACGCGCTCGTGGCATAGACACCGACCGCGAGGCGGGGGACGTCGACGCCTTCGGACACCATGCGCACGGCGACCATCCAACGGGTCGTCGCATTTCCGAACGTCTCGATGCGGCCGGAGGCGGCCTTGTCGTCGGACAGGACGACCGTCGGCGCTTCGCCCGTGATCTCGCGGAGAATCGCCGCGTAGGCGCGTGCCGCCGTCTGATCCGTCGCGATGACCAGGCCCCCGGCATCCGGGACGTCCTGACGCACCTCGGTGAGACGGCGGTCGGCGCTGCGGAGCACGGCGGGGATCCAGTCGCCCTCCGGATCGAGCGCCGTGCGCCAGGCTTGGGCGGTGACGTCCTTCGTGTTGTCCTGCCCGAGATGCGCTTCGAGTTCGTCGCCGGCTTTCGTGCGCCAGCGCATCTTGCCGGCGTAGACGAGGAAGAGCACCGGGCGCACGACCCCGTCGGCGAGCGCGCGCCCGTAGCCGTAGTTGTAATCGGTGCGCGAAAGGCGGATGCCCTTCTCGTTCGGGTGGTACTCGACGAACGGGATCGGTGCCGTGTCGCTGCGAAACGGTGTGCCCGACAGCAGGAGGCGGCGCGTCGCGCGACCGTATGCCTCGCGCAGCGCATCGCCCCAGCTGAGCGCGTCACCGCCGTGGTGCACCTCGTCGAGGATCACGAGCGTGCGCGCGTCCATCGTCAGACGTTGATGCACCGACGCCTTCACGGCGACCTGAGCGTAGGTGACGGCGACGCCGTGGAAGTGACGAGCCGGCGCGCTCTGACGGTTGGTGAACCGCGGGTCGAGTCGGAT
Source organism: Microbacterium sp. SCN 69-37 (assembly GCF_001724435.1). Taxonomy (NCBI): domain Bacteria; kingdom Bacillati; phylum Actinomycetota; class Actinomycetes; order Micrococcales; family Microbacteriaceae; genus Microbacterium; species Microbacterium sp. SCN 69-37. The sequence goes on along the minus strand of NZ_MEEL01000019.1, from coordinate 68,285 downwards.
GCCGACACGAGCTGCCGCATCTGCCCACTGGGTCTTCAGGTGCTCGGTGGGCGCGACCACGACGAGGCGGTCCACCATGCCGCGGCGCAGCAGTTCACTCGCCAGACGCAGCGCGAAGGTCGTCTTGCCGGCGCCCGGGGTCGCGGCGGCGAGGAAGTCGCGTGGGCCGGAACCCACGCCGTCTGGTCCGTCGGCGGAGAAGTACGCCTCGAGCGCTTCGGCCTGCCACGCGCGGAGATTCTGCGCCGTTCCCCAGGGGGCGCGCTGCGGGAAGGCGGGCGAAAGGTGTTCGGCGGCGAAGCTGCCGAAGTGCTCCTGTCCTCGCTCGTCCGTCCCATCCACGACTGACCACCCTAAACGACGCCTCCCCCACGGCGGCTCTCGGTGGGAAGGCCGCTCCCCGGTAGCCTCGAAGAAGACCACGAGTCAGGAGAGCCATGCGCAGGAACGAAGCAACCCCCGACGAGCACCGTTCGCCTTACATTCCCAACGAGAGTGCGCACCCCTGGCGTCGCATGGTGTCGATCGGCGACTCCTTCACCGAAGGCATCGGCGATCCCATCCCCGGCACCGCCGACGGTCACCGCGGATGGGCCGACCGCGTCGCCGAGGTGCTCGCCGCCCAGGTCGACGACTTCGCCTACGCCAACCTCGCGGTCCGCGGAAAGCTGATCACGCAGATCATGGCCGACCAGGTGGAGCCCGCCCTCGCCCTGAACCCCGACCTCATCACGTTCTCCGCCGGCGGGAACGACGTGCTGCGTCCCAACGGCGATCCCGACGCCGTGGCGCAGCAGTTCGAGGACGCGGTCGCGCGCCTGAGCTCCCAGGGGGCGACGCTTCTCGTCTTCACCGGTGTGGACACCGAGTTCACGCCGGTGTTCCGCGGCATCCGCGGGCGCGTCGCCATCTACAACGAGAATATCCGGGCGATCGCCGACCGCTACGACTGCATCGTGGCTGACCAGTGGGCGCTGAAGGAGGTGCAGGACATGCGATTCTTCGACGACGATCGCCTGCACTACAACGCGCTCGGCCATCACGAGATCGCCCGCATGGTGCTGCGTGCGCTCAACGTGCCGAACGATCTGCAGCCGATGCAGCCCGACCCCCTGCCGCAGCTCACCTGGCGCGAGGCGCGCACCAACGACCTCGTCTGGGCGCGCACGCACTTCGTTCCCTGGGTGCTGCGTCGCCTTCGCCATCAGTCCTCGGGCGACAACATCACCGCGAAGCGCCCCGAGCCGCTGCCGGTCACCGTCGAGGCTCCGGCCCGCGACCGCACCGCGGGCCCCGGTCGGCAGGCTTAGCGCAGGGCCCAGAGCGCCACGGCCGCGGCCGCCGCGACGTTGAGGGAGTCGACGCCGCCGGTCATCGGGATCGTGACGACCGTGTCGGCCGCGGCCAGTGCGCGCCGCGAGAGCCCGTCGCCTTCGGCGCCCATGAGCAGCGCGACCTGCGGCGGACGAGCGGCGGCGAACGCGTCGAGGGCGACCGCATCGTCGGCGAGCGCGAGGGCGGCCAGGTGGAGCCCGGCATCGTGCAGCAGGTCGCGGCCCGCGCTCCAGCCCCCGTCCGCCTCGTCGGGCAGACGGGTCCACGGCACCTGGAACACCGTCCCCATGCTGACGCGAACGCTCCGACGGTAGAGCGGGTCGGCGCAGCGCTGCGTGACCAGCACGGCGTCGGCGCCGAGCCCGGCGGCGGCGCGGAACGCCGCGCCGACATTGGTGTGGTCGACGATGTCCTCCAGGACGAGAACCAGGCGCGCACCGGCGACGACCTCCTCGACGGGCGGCAGAGACGGCCGGTGCATCGCCGCGAGTGCTCCGCGGTGCACGGCGTAGCCGGTGAGTCGCTCGGCCACGTCGTCGTCGACCAGGTAGACGGGGGCGTCACCGGCGAGGTGCGCCGTATCGTCCAGCCACTTCTGCTGCACCAGCAGGGATCGTGGCCGGTGGCCCGCGGCGACGGCGCGGGCGATCACCTTCGACGACTCGGCGATGTACAGACCGCCCGCGGGCTCCAGCACACGCCGCAGGGCGACGTCGGTCAGGTCGCGGTAGTCCGCGAGACGGTCATCGGTCGGATCGTCGATGCGCACGACAGGCATCCGTCCATGCTGTCACGCCGCGCGCGGGTGCAGCGGGCCACGGCGTAACCTCCGCGAAAAGCGGGGCGCGTAGTCTCGAGGTGGGATCGATGGAGGGAGGACGCCATGTCGACGCTGCTGGATCACTCGCACGAGGCCGTACCGCACCTCGATCCGGAGACCGCGGATGCCGTCGAACGCGCTGTGGATGCCCTCTCGGGTCGGCGCATCGCGGTGCTCACCGGCGCGGGTGTGTCGACGGACTCCGGCATTCCCGACTACCGCGGCAAGGGCGCTCCCACACGCACCCCGATGACGGCGCAGCAGTTCCTCTCCAGTGCGTCCTCTCGCCGACGGTACTGGGTCGGCAGCCACCTGGGATGGCGCGCTTTCGCCGCCGCGCAGCCGAACGACGGCCATCTCGCCCTCGCCGAGCTGGAGAGCCGCGGTATCGCGAGCGGGGTCATCACCCAGAACGTGGACGGCCTGCACGTGCGCGCGGGCAGCCGCCGTGTCGTCGAACTGCACGGCACGATGCGCCGCGTGCTCTGCACGCACTGCGGGCAGGTGTTCGATCGCCGCGACCTGGCGGCGCGCGTCGAGGCGGACAACCCCTGGATCACGGTGCCGGATGCCGTCGAGCTCGGCCCCGACGGCGACGTCCTCCCCTCCTCGAGCGACGGCTTAGTCGTGCCGGATTGCAGCGTGTGCCACGGGATGCTCAAGCCCGACGTCGTCTTCTTCGGCGAGTACATCCCCGTCGCCAAGTTCACCGAGGCCGAGCAGCTGGTACAGACCAGCGAGGCCCTCGTCATCGCCGGCTCGTCTCTCGTCGTCAACTCCGGCATCCGACTGCTCGAGCGCGCCCGACGTCGCAAGCTCCCGGTCGTGATCGTCAACCGCGGCCAGACCCGCGGCGATGCGCGGGCGACGGTCAAGATCGACGCGGGCACGACCGAGGTGCTGCGCGCGTTCGCCCGCGCGCTGCCGGCGGCGCGCTGAACCCACGCCGACCTCGCCTAGGCTCGAAGCGTGACGACCCTCATCCTCGTGCGCCACGGCGAGACCGACTGGAACGCGACGAGACGCATCCAGGGCTCCACCGACATCCCCCTCAACGACACCGGCCGCGCTCAGGCGCGAGAGGTCGCCGAGCGACTTCAGCAGGAGCTCTCGGCGGTCGGGCCCGTGGTCGTCGCCTCGAGCGACCTGTCGCGCGCCGTCGAGACCGCTCGGATCATCGCCGCCACTCTGGCAGTGCCGGCGCCGCGAACCTACCGGCAGCTGCGCGAACGTTCGTACGGCATCGCCGAGGGCGCGAGCGTCGAGGAGTTCCGCGACCGGTGGGGATCGTGGGCCGAGGCAGAGGTGCCGGAGGCGGAGACCTGGCCGCAGGTGCGCCGCCGCGCGCTCGCGGGTCTCCAGCGCGCCGTCCGGGACGCCCGCCGCGACGCCGCACCGCAGGCGCCCACCGTGGTCGTCGTCTCCCACGGCGCCCTCATCCGCGAGGTCATCCGGCACGCGTCTGCCGGTGCGTTCCCGCTCGAGGGCGAGCGTCTGGCCAACGCGTCCACGCATCGCTTCCTCGTGGAGCGCGACCGTCTCAGCGTGCAGTCCTACGCCGCGATCCCGATGACCTGACCTGCGCGCGATCGCTCCGTGGATGCCGCGGCATCACATTCCGCGGGCGAGGAGGGTGCGGGCGTGACGCAGCACCGGTTCGTCGATCATCCGACCACGGAACGCGAAGGCGCCACGCTCGCCGACGGCGGCATCCAGCACGTCGCGGGCCCAGGTGAGCGTATCGGGGTCGGGCCGGTAGGCGGCCCGGATCGTCGGGACCTGCGCCGGATGAATGCACGCGGTGGCCCGAAAGCCGCTCGCGGCGGCATCCCGCGCCTCCTTCGCCAGCCCCTTCTCGTCGGCGATGTCGAGGTGCACCGCGTCGATCGCCGCGATACCCGCCGCTCCCGCCGCCAGCAGAAGACGCGAACGGGCGGCACGTGCGACATCGCGGTAGCGCCCCTTCGGCGTGCGACTGGATGTCCCTCCGAGCGAAGCGACGAGGTCCTCCGCGCCCCACATGAGGGCGACGACGTTGTCCTGAGCGGCGATCTTCTCGGCCGCGACGATGCCGCGAGCGGTCTCGCACAGCGCGATGACGTCGAACCGCGGGTCGATGCGGGAGATCGCCGTCGCCGATTCCGCCTTGGCGACCATCACGCGGCGGTAATCGGTCTGCGAGAGCGAGGCGAGGTCGGAGACGATCTCGGCGGACCCGAGGGCATTCACTCGGACGATGACGCGCTCGGGGTCGAGCTGTGAGTCGATCAGCGCGACCCTCGCCGCCACCTTGTCGGCGGGTGCGACAGCGTCTTCGAGGTCGAGGATGACGCCATCGGCGCGATCGAGGGCCTTCTCGAAGCGTTCCGGACGATCAGCCGGGCAGAACAGCAGAGCGGGTCCGAGGGTGAAGTCGGCGGTCATGCGTTCACGCTACCGGGCCGGTCGCGCGCCCGATCCGAGGCTGGTCAGTCCGAGGGCACGAGCGATCAGGAGGAGCTGCACCTCGGTGGTCCCCTCGCCGATCTCGAGGATCTTCGCATCGCGGTAGTGGCGCGCGACGGGGTACTCGTTCATGAAGCCGTTGCCACCGAAGATCTGCGTCGCATCCCTCGCGTTGTCCATCGCCGCCTCGCCCGCCGTGAGCTTGGCCAGTGCGGCGGCGGTGCCGAACGCACGCCCCGCGTCGCGCAGGCGCGCCGCGTGGAGCCAGGCCAGCCGCGACACGTGCACGCGCTGCTGCATCCGTGCCAGCAGGAACTGGATCGACTGGCGTGAGCCCAGCGGCTCGGCGAACACGATGCGACTGCCGGCGTAGTCCAGGGCCGCCTCCAGACAGCCCTCCGCCGCACCGGTGGCCAGAGCGGCGATCGCGATGCGGCCCTCGTCGAGGATGCTGAGGAAGTTGGCGAAGCCGCGGCCGCGCTCGCCGAGCAGGTTCTCGGCCGGGACACGGGCGCCCGAGAAGCTCAGCGGATGGGTGTCGGACGCGTGCCACCCCACCTTGTCGTACGCCGGGCCCACCGTGAAGCCGGGGGTTCCGGAGGGCACGATGATCGTGGAGATCTCTTTCCGAGCGCCGCTGTCGCCGGTCACCGCCGTGACGGTGACGAAGCGCGTGATGGCCGTGCCGGAGTTCGTGATGAACTGCTTGGCTCCATCGATGACCCACTCGCCGGCCTCGAGACGAGCGGTGGTGCGGGTCGCGCCGGCATCCGATCCCGCTTCGGGTTCGGTGAGACCGAATCCGGCGAGCGCACGCCCGGCCAGCAGGTCGGGAAGAAGTGCGCCCCGCTGCGCGTCGGTGCCGAAGCGGAACACGGGCATCGCGCCGAGGCTGACCGCCGCCTCGAGCGTGATCGCGATCGACTGGTCGACGCGGGCCAGCGCCTCGATCGCGAGTCCGAGCGCGACGCCGTCGCCGCCCTGCCCGCCGACGTCTTCGGGGAAGGGGATCCCGAACAGCCCCATCTCCCCCATCTCGGCGACGATGTCCAGCGGCAGGGTCTTGGTGCGGTCGGCTTCGTAGGCCTGCGGGGCGACCCGCTCGTCGGCGAAGGCGCGGATCATGGCGGCCAACTCCCGCTCTTCGTCGCTCAATCCGTAGTCGTGGGGGTCGAGGATCGCCATGCCATCTCCTTCGATGTCGCGGTCGCGTAACGGCTCACGCGCGCGCGTGGCGCACGGACGAGCGGTGGGTTAGTGTTCATTAACCCATTGGTCCAGGTTATCGAGGATTAACTGGAATGACAACGCACTCCCGGGCATCGCGCACCACGCGCGAGCGCGCCAAGGCGGAGCGTGCGGACGCACTCGTGGAGGCGGCAGCACGCCTGTTCGCCCAGCACGGGTTCGACGGGGTGAGCCTCGAAGAGCTCGGATCTGCCGTCGGCGTCAGCGGGCCCGCCGTCTACCGTCACTTCGACAGCAAACGCGCGCTCCTCGGCGCCATCCTCCTGCGAGCCAGCTCCGATCTGCTCGCCGGCGGCCGGCACGTGACGGCGGCAGGGCACGACGCCCAGCGCTCCCTCCGTGAGCTCGTCGATTTCCACGTCGACTTCGCGGTGCGAAGCGCCGATGTCATCCGCGTGCAGGACCGTGACCTCACCCGATTGAGCGATGAGGATCGCCGCACCGTCCGCCGACTGCAGCGCGAGTACATGGAACTGTGGGTCGACGTGCTCCGCGCCGTGCACCCGGACCGCGGCGACACCGACCTGCGCGTCCGGGCCCACGCGGGGTTCGGGCTGATCAACTCCACCCCCTACGTCGTGCGCACACGTCGGGAGGTGGCGGTGGATGCCGAGACGGACGCACTCCTGCGTCAAATCCTCTCCGAGATGGCTTACGCAGCACTCGCCACACCCTGAACCGCGCGGCACCGCTCACACGAACAGCAGCGCACGCCCCGGCTCGCGCAGGATGTCGCCGACCGCCGTCAGGAACCGCGCCGCCTGCTCGCCGTCGACGAGCCGGTGGTCGAACGACAGGCTCAGCGTCATCACGTCACGCAGAACGATGTCACCCTCGTGCTCCCAGGGCCGACGGCGCACCGACCCCAGACCGAGGATGCCGGCCTCGCCGGGATTGAGGATGGGCGTGCCCGCGTCGATCCCGAAGACGCCGAAGTTGGTGATGGAGAAGGTCCCGCCGCTGAGGGCGGCCGGACTCGTGCGTCCCGCACGGGCCGTCTCCGCCACACGGCCGATCTCGTCGGCGAGATCGATCAGACTGAGCCTGTCGGCGTCGGCGACGTGCGGGACGACGAGGCCGCGCTCCGTGGCGGCGGCGATGCCGAGGTTGACGTAGTGGTACTGCACGATCTCACCGGCCTCCTCGTCCCACGCGGCGTTCAACGTCGGCTCGGCACGCAGCGCCAGACACACGGCCTTCGCTGCCACCGCCATGATGCCGACACGGTGGCCGTCCAGTCGCCGGTCGGCGCGCAGGCGCGCGACGAAGCGCGTCGCCTCCGTGACATCGACCTCCAGGAACGTCGTGACATGCGGGGCGGTGAAGGCACTGCGCACCATCGCGGCCGCCGTGTGCTTGCGGACGCCGCGGATCGGTAGCCGCGTCTCCCGGTCTCCAGCCGCCTGACCGGCACCCGCGAGCGGCACCCGCTGCGCATCAGCCGAGGACGCGCCCGGTGCGGTCGGGGCGCGGCCGGCGAGGAAATGGTCGACGTCTTCGCGTCGGATGATCCCTGTGACCCCGGATGCCTCGATGAGCGCGAGGTCGACGCCGCGCTCACGTGCATAGGCGCGCACCGGCGGAGTCGAGCGCGGACGCTCATCACGCACGTCGTCCCTCAGCGGCGTCACCACGTCATGCGGGGCATCGTGCAGAACCTGTGCGGCGACCGTTTGGGTGACCTGGAGCTCGTCAGGGCGCGCGCCCGCGCGGGCGCGGCGCTGCGGGCGTCCCGCCGCGCGCGGCGCAGCGCCGTAGCCGACGAGGTTCGGCAGCGGGGAATCGGGCTCCGCTCGCCCGGCCCCCGCGGACCCCGGCTCGGACGCGCCACCGGGTGGCGAGGCAGGAGCCTCGACCTCGAACGCGATCAGGGGAGAGCCCACCTCCACGACATCCCCGGCAGCCGCGTGCAGCGCGCTCACGGTGCCGGCGAAGGGCGAGGGCAGCTCGACGATCGCCTTGGCGGTCTCGACTTCGGCGATGGGCTGATTCAGACGCACGTCATCACCCTGGGCGACGAGCCACTGCACGATCTCCGCTTCGGGCAGACCCTCGCCGAGATCGGGAAGGAGGAACTCCGCGATCATCGCTCCACCCCCGCCGTCGGCGTGAGGCTGTTCGGCCGGTCGAGAACGCGATCGACGGCGTCGAGGATCCGGTCGAGATCGGGCAGGTGGTGCTTCTCGAGCTTGGCCGGCGGATACGGGATGTCGTGTCCCGTGACGCGCAGCGGAGGCGCTTCGAGATAGTGGAAGCACTGCTCGGTGATACTGGCGATGACCTCGGCGCCCACGCCGGCCTCACCACCGGCCTCATGCGTGACCACCACGCGACCCGTCTTGCGGACGGATGCCGCGATGGTGCGGTAGTCGACGGGTGAGAGCGAGCGCAGGTCGATGACCTCGATCGAGATGCCGTCGTCTTCGGCGGCGATCGCGGCATCCAGCGCTGTCGCCACCTGCGCGCCGTAGGCGAGCAGCGTGACGTCGGAGCCTTCGCGCTCGACGCGCGCGAGACCCATCGGAGCGGCATCGGCCACATCGCCGTCAAGGTCGATCTCGCCCTTGGTGTGATACAGCCGTTTGGGCTCGAAGAAGACCACGGGGTCATCGCTGGCGATCGCCTGCTGAAGCATGGTGTAGGCATCCTGCGGGTTCGAGACGGCCACCACCCGCAGCCCCGCCGTGTGCACGAAGTACGCCTCGGGCGACTCGGAGTGGTGCTCGACAGCGCCGACGCCTCCTGCCCAGGGGATGCGGATGGTCAGCGGCATGCGGACGCGCCCGCGAGTGCGGTAGTGCAGCTTGGCCACCTGACAGACGATCTGGTCGAAGGCCGGGTACACGAACCCGTCGAACTGGATCTCCACGACGGGGCGGAACCCCCGCATCGCGAGCCCGACGGCCGTGCCCACGATGCCGGATTCGGCGAGAGGGGTGTCGATGACGCGGGTGGGACCGAACTCGTCGAGGAGGCCGTCGGTGATGCGGAACACTCCGCCGAGGCGGCCGATGTCCTCGCCCATCACGATGACGCGCTCGTCGAGGGCCATCGCCCGATGCAGGCTCGCGGTGAGCGCCGCACCCATGCTCATCTGGGTCATCGCACACCCTCCGCGTCGGCCGCGAACGAGTCCAGATAGGCCGAGAAGCGTGCCCGCTGATGCTCCAGGCCGGTATGCGCTTCGGCGTACACGTCATCGAACACCTCGATCGCCGGGCGCGTGCGCGCCGCGAGCACCGCCTCACGCATCTGGGCGGCGAGCCCGTCGGCCTCCCGACCGATCACGGCGATCGTGTCGTCGTCGAGGTCGCCGCCGGCGCGCAGGAACGCCTCCAGGCGCGTCAGCGGGTCACGCGCCCGCCACGCCTCGAGTTCGTCGCGGTCCCGGTAGCGTGTCGGGTCGTCCGAGGTGGTGTGGGGGCCCATGCGATACGTCACCGCTTCGAGGAACACGGGCCCCTCCCCGCGACGCGCGTGGTCCAGCGCCCACCGCATCGCCGCCGTGCACGCCAACACGTCGTTGCCGTCCACCCGCATGCTGGGGATGCCGAACCCGGGGGCGCGACCGGCGATCGGGAAGCGCGACTGGACCGTGACCGGTTCGGAGATCGCCCACTGGTTGTTGGAGCAGACGAAGACGACAGGGGCGGTGAACGACGAGGCGAACACCATCGCCTCGTTGACATCGCCCTGGCTGGACGCCCCGTCGCCGAAGTAGGCCACCGCCACCTGATCCCCGCCGCCGCGCTGGATGCCCATCGCATATCCGACGGCATGGAGCGTCTGGGCACCGATGATGATCTGGGGAGGTGCGAGGTGGAGCTCGAAGGGGTCGTAGGTGGAGTGCACCTCTCCGCGCCAGGCGAGGACGAGATCGGCGGGTACGCCGCCCCGCAAGAGGGCGAGGCTCAACTCGCGGTAGCTCGGAAAGAGGAAGTCGTCGGCACGGCAGGCGCGCCCCGTCCCGACCGCGATCGCCTCCTGCCCCTGGGCGGGCGCCCACAGTCCGAGATGACCCTGGCGCTGGAGGGCGACCCCCTCGGCATCCATCCGACGCGCGATCGCCATGTCGCGATACAGGCCCCGCAGCGCGGCGCCGTCCAGGTCCTCGACCCAGGGATCCAGCCGCGGGTCGGCGATCCGGCGCCCGTCGGGGCTCAGCAGTCGCGCCGTGTCGTCGAGCGCGGTCATCGCTTCGTCTGTCGTCAGGGTGTACATCGTCGTCATCCCTCTCTGGCTCAGCCGCTGTCTTGTGGACCGCGGCGGCCGCCCGGGCCGGCCTCGTCGCCGGTTGCGTGGAAGATTACGTCGGACTGGCACCTAGCTCAAGCATCCTCACTTGCACTGAGCATGTTGCCCATAACGCACCGACATCTCCTGGTACAGTTGGGCAGTATGGGCCCTCTTGATCGCGTCGACCTCGACCTGTTGAACGCGCTCGCCGACGATCACCGTGCCACCGTCGTCGCGCTCGCCGAGCGGCTCGGCCTGTCCCGCAACACCGTGCAGGCCCGACTGGCGCGACTGGAACGCGGTGGCGTCTTCCAGTCGTTCGAACGCGCCATCCCCCCGCTCGCGCTGGGCCTTCCGATCGAGGCGATGCTGAGCGTGACCGTCCGCCAGGCGGAACTGCCCCGCATCACCCAGGCGATCGCGACCATCCCCGAAGTCGTGCAGGCCTACGGCATGAGCGGACAGGTCGACCTGCTGGTGCGCGTCGCCGCCCGCGACACCCAGCACCTGTTCGACGTCGACGCGCGGATCCTCGCGATCGACGGGGTCGAACGCACCGAGACGTCGCTGGTCATGGGCGAAGTCATCGGATATCGGATCCGACCGCTCCTGGAGTCGGCACGGGAGGACGCGATTCGCTGACCGCGCCGGGGAGGGGCTCGGGCGCCGGCGGCAGCATGGCGTCCGCCGGAAGGGCCGCGAGCGGCGCCGCCCCGGCATCCATCCGCACGAGCACGACGCCGGCGAGCAGCACGGCACCGCCGACGATCTGCACCGCCGAGGGGGCCTCACCGAGCAGGAGCCAGGCGAAGCCGAGCGCGAAGAGCACCTCGCTGAGGCCGATGAACGAGGCCAGTCGCGCACCCACCCGCGGCACCGCCATCACCCCGAAGGCGTAGCCGAGAGTCGTCCCGACGGCTCCGACCCACCCCAGGGCGAGGAGGCCGGGGACGTCGATCCCGCGGAACGTGAGCGTCACTGCCGGGGCGGACAGCGGCATGACTCCGAAAACCGCGAGCAGGAGCATGAGGCAGGCCCCCACCATGAGCCCGCCCGCGGCGAGGGCGAGGGGAGGCAGGTCGTCTCCGGTGCGCTCGCTCATCACGAAGTAGACGCAGACGCAGAGCGCCGCGCCGAGCGCGAGCACCGTGCCGAGCAGGTCGAAGCGGGCACCCGTGACATCGACGACGAGCACGAGTCCCACGATCGCGACGACGGACCCGGTCATTACGAGGCGCGAGGGCGCTCGCCGGGTGCGCACCCAGACGAAGCCGACCAGCATGACCGGAGCGAGGTACTGGATCAGCAGCGCCACGGCGACGGGCATCCGCTGCATGGCGGAGAAGAAGAGCAGCTGACAGCCCAGCACCGGGACGAGTCCGAACGCGACGAGCGACAGCGCATGGCGGCGGAGGAACCCGCGCTCGCGCCGTGCTGCGCGCACCAGCGCGGGCGAGAGGATGAGCGCGGCGAGCCCCATCCGCACGACGAGCGCCGCCGAGAGCGACCACCCCGCCTCGAGCAGCGGCTTGACGAGCGGACCGCTCGAGGAGAAGGCGAGGGCCGAGACGACGGCCATGACGATACCCGTCGTGCGGGCTGATGAAGCGGTGCGGGACACCGGCGGTCCTCGGGTTCGAGTGCGGGCTGTCATGACTGAACAGCGAATACACTGGTGACACTAGCGCTCGCCGAGGTCAGGAGTCAACGTGGTCTTCATCCATGACACCGAGATGTCTCTGCGTGCCGCCGCAGCCCTGGTCAACACGCTGCCCGAGACCGACACATCGGGGCGGGATCGGCTGGAGACACACGCCGACCTCGACGCCTATCTCGCCACCTTCTCGTACACCGGCGCGTTCCGCCGGGATGCCGACGAGCTCGCCGCCGTCCGCGCGATCCGCCCGCGGCTGCGAGCGCTCTGGAGTGTGGACCGCAACAACGCCGTTCCGTTGGTCAACGCCATGCTCCGCGACGGTCATGCTCTCCCACAGCTGGTCATCCACGACCACTTCGACTGGCACATTCACGCCACCGAACCCGACGCCCCCTTGGCGATGCGCATACTGTCCGAGTCCGCCATGGCGTTCGTGGACGTGATCCGCTCCGACGCGTGGGACCGGGTGCGGTTGTGCGCGGCCGACGACTGCGAGTCTGTCTACGTCGACTTCTCGAAGAACGGCTCGAAGCTCTACTGCGACACCGGAAACTGCGGCAACCGCATGAACGTCAACGCGTACCGTCGCCGGAAGGCGCGAGAAAGCGCCTGATGGCATCCGCGGCCACCTGCGGGGTCTCGTAGTGCATGAGGTGACCGACGGAGGGGATCTCGACCAGCTCGGCGTCGGGGAACATCCCGCGCAGCCGCCGCTCGGCCTCGATCGGCGTGATGTCGTCCTTCTCCGCGGCGATCAGCAGCGTGGGCTGCGCGATCGCGGGTGCGAAGCGGCGGATGTCGTTCGAGACGGAGGTGACGAATCCTTCGTACAGCACGTCGCGATCGTGGAAGAGGGAGAAGTAGGTGTCGTGCTGGTCGTGGATGAAGCGGCGCAGTAGCGGGTCACGGGTCTTGGCCATCGACACGCTCATGACGCGGACGATCATGCGGTTTCGCAGCAGCGCGTCGCCGAGACGCTGCGGCAGCCTCGCGCCGAGGCGGTAGTAGAGCACCGCGAGTCGCGTGAGGACGCCGCGCGGGCCCTCCAGCGCCGGCGCGCCGATCGGGTTGACGAGGATCACGCGCGGCGTGTGCAGTCCGGCGGCCGTAGCCGCGGCGACGACGATCGACCCGAAGGAGTGCCCCAGCACGACGGCTCCCGGCGCCACGGCATCCACGAAGGAGCGCAGCCACTGAGCGTACGCCTCGAGCGTGTGCTCGACCCCCGGAAGGGGCGGTGTCTGACCGAAGCCCGGCAGATCGGGAGAGATGACCCGGATGCCGTCGAGGAAAGCGACGACCGGTTCCAGTCCGTGATGGTCGCCGCGATACCCGTGCACCGCGATCAGCGTGATCGGCGCACCCGCATCTCCATACACCCAGTAGGCCGTGCGCGTCCCGGAGATCTCGACCTCCTCGCGCCGCACGGCGATGGCGGCCAGGCGGTCGGCGTAGGGAGAGGCGACGGTCACTCCAGAAGTCTAAAAGGCCGCTCCGGCCGTCATCGACGCGCGAGCCCGCGCGCCTGCGCGGCGATGTCGGAGCCCACGCATAGCGTCGGGGGCATGGATACGTGGCAGACGCTCCCCCTCTGGAAGGAGGAACCGGCTACGACGATGCCCGGCACGCCACCGCCCGCGCACGGGTGGACGGATGCCGTGGGGGTCTTCGACCTGGAGACGACCGGCGTCGACGTCACCTCCGACCGTATCGTCACCGCTCACGTCGGCCTCCTCGATGCGAGCGGAACGGCCGTGCGGGCGCAGTCCTGGCTCGCCGATCCCGGTGTCGCGATCCCGGAGGGGGCCACCGCCGTCCACGGCATCACGACGGCGCACGCCCGCGCGCACGGCTCCCCCGCGTCCGTCGTGATCGCGGCGGTCGTCGCCGCACTGCGCGATCTGCTGGACGCCGGCATCCCGGTCGTGGCGTACAACGCGCCGTTCGACTTCTCACTGCTCAAGTACGAGGCGCTGCGGCACGGCATCCCACCCATCCTGGAGCCGTCGCCGGTGATCGATCCGCTCGTGCTCGACAAAGCGCACGACCGCTTCCGCCGGGGAAAGCGCACCCTCGAGGCCGTCGCGGCGCACTACGCCGTGCCGCTCGTCGACGCCCACGATGCGGCCGCCGACGCCATTGCGGCAGGCCGCGTCGCGCAGGCACTGGCACGACGATTCGACATCGACGCCCCGCTCCACGAGCTGCACACCCGTCAGGTCGGCTGGGCGCGTGCGCAGGCCGACAGCCTCACGGAGTACTTCATCCGCATCGGTCGACTCGACCCGGACGATCGCCTCGACGGCAGCTGGCCCATCCGCTGACACTCGACCGGCGACGCCCGGTGCGTTCGACCGCCCACACGACGAAAGCCCCGCCGAAGCGGGGCTTTCGCGGGGTTCGGGTTACTTGCTCGAACCGCCGAAGTTCTTGAAGCGCTGGTTGAACTTCTCGACGCGACCGGCCGAGTCCATGATGCGCTGCTTGCCCGTGTAGAACGGGTGCGAGGCGGAGGAGATTTCGACGTCGATGACCGGGTAGGTCTCGCCGTCGAGCTCGATCGTCTTGTCGCTCGTGACCGTCGAACGGGTCAGGAAGGTCTCGCCGGAGCCGAGGTCGCGGAACACGACCGCCTTGTACTCGGGGTGGATGTCAGTCTTCATGGGGTTCCTAACGTGGTGCCCTGGATTTTGCCAGGGCGAGGGAAGTCTGTGATGCGGGCGCGGGCGCGCATGCACCAAGGATCCATCATACCAGCCCGAGATCGCCCCGATGAACCGGATCCTCAGTCGCCGTGCGTGGCCCGCGCGGCGTAGCGCCCGGCGTCGGCGGTCAGGGCGATCGGCATGCCGAACGTCGCCGAGAGGTTCTCCGCGGTGAGCGTCTCCTGGAGCGGTCCCGCGGCCACGACAGCGCCGTCGCGAAGGAGCAGGACGTGGGTGAATCCGACGGGGATCTCCTCGACGTGATGGGTCACCATCACCATGGCCGGCGTCGTCGGCGCCTGCGCGTAGCCGCTGAGCAGCTCGAGAAGCTCTTCGCGCGCGCCGAGGTCGAGGCTCGCCGTCGGCTCATCGAGCAGCAACAGCTCCGGATCGGTCATCACCGCGCGGGCGATCTGCACCCGCTTCTGCTCGCCGTCGGACAGAGTCCCGAAGGTGCGTTCGGCGAGGTGGTCCAGCTTCCACTCGGCCAGCACGCGGCGTGCGCGACGCTCGTCGATCGTCTCGTAGGTCTCGTTCCAGCGCCCCAGCACGGAGAACGCAGCGGTCAGGACGACGTCGAGCACCGTCTCCTCCGGCGGCACCCGGCGTGCCATCGCCGACGATGCGAACCCGATGCGCGGCCGCAGATCGAACACGTCGGTGCGACCGAGGCGCTCGTCGAGGATCGTGACCTCACCCGATGTCGGATGGATCAGCGTCGCCGCCAGCTGCAGGATGGTCGTCTTGCCGGCGCCATTGGGTCCGAGGACCACCCAGCGCTCATCGTCGGCGACGTGCCAGTCGATGCGATCGATGATGTTGCGAGCATTGCGGCGGACGACGACATCGACGAACTCGAGCACCTGAGGCATGCCCCCAGCCTATCGGGGGCGTTCGAGCCGTCCCGGCGGCACGCGCCGGATCTTCGCTCAGTCCGCCCGCTCGGCGACCTCGCGATAGAGCGCCTCCGTGGCGTCCGCGATCGCCTGCCAGCTGAAGGCCGTGGCGGCGCGCTCGCGGCCGGCTTCACCGTACGCGCGCGCACGCTCGGGATCGGACACCACGTCGGTGAGCACGGCCGCAAGATCAGCCACGAAGCGGTCGGGATCGACGGGCGTTCCCGTGCCGTCCTGTACCTGTTCGATCGGCACGAGGCGCCCGGTGACGCCGTCGACGACGACCTCGGGGATGCCGCCGGTCGCGGTGCCCACCACGGCGGCGCCGCACGCCATGGCCTCGAGGTTCACGATGCCGAGCGGCTCGTACACGCTCGGGCACACGAACGTGGTGGCCGACGTCAGGATCGCGCAGAGCTGGTCGCGCTGCAGGAACTCGTCGATCCACACGACGCCGTCCCGGCGCGCCTGGAGGTCACGCACGAGACCTTCGACCTCGGCCATGATCTGCGGCGTGTCGGGGGCGCCGGCACAGAGGACGATCTGCACCTCGGCAGGAAGCTCGGCGGCGGCTCGGAGGAAGTAGGGAAGACCCTTCTGCCGCGTGATGCGGCCGACGAACACGACGGATGGGCGGTTCGGGTCGATGCCGTACCGCTCGAGAAGCGCGTGATCCTCTCGCGGATGCCACGCCTCGACGTCGATGCCGTTGTAGATCACACGCACCTTCGCGGGATCGAGGGAGGGATAGCTGCGCAGGATGTCGCGGCGCATCCCGTCGCTGACCGCGATCACGGCCGCGGCGTTCTCGTATGCCGTCTTCTCGATGTAGCTCGACACGGCGTAGCCACCGCCGAGCTGCTCGGCCTTCCACGGGCGCAGCGGCTCGAGCGAGTGCGCCGTCACGACGTGTGGGATTCCGTGCAGCAGAGAGGCGAGGTGTCCCGCGAAGTTCGCGTACCACGTGTGGGAGTGCACCACATCCGCGCCCGCGACACCGCCGACGATCTCCAGATCCGTGCCGAGCGTCTGGACCGCGGGGTTGGCAGCGACCAGCTCCGCCGGTACACCGTAGGACGTCGTGTCGGTCTCGTCGCGGTCGCCGCCGAACGCGCGCACCTGCACCTCGATGCTCCGCCGCAGCGCCGAGACGAGTTCGGTGACGTGGACACCCGCACCGCCGTAGATCTCGGGCGGGTACTCCTTGGTGACGATGTCGACGCGCATGTCACGAACGCTAGTACACGGTCGAACGGGGGCCTAGTGTGGTGACATGCCTGCAGCGCCGAAGGTCTTCGGAATCATCCTCGCCGGCGGCGAGGGAAAGCGCCTCATGCCTCTGACGGAGGACAGAGCCAAACCCGCGGTGCCCTTCGGCGGCCAGTACCGGCTGATCGACTTCGCGATCTCGAACCTCATCAACTCCGGGCTCCGCCAGATCGTCGTGCTGACGCAGTACAAGTCGCACAGCCTCGACCGGCACGTGTCCCAGACCTGGCGGATGTCCGCTCTACTGAACTCCTACGTGGCGTCGGTGCCCGCGCAGCAGCGTCTCGGCAAGCGCTGGTTCTCGGGCTCGGCAGACGCCATCCTGCAGTCGCTGAATCTCATCCACGACGAGAAGCCCGACATCGTGGTGGTGATCGGCGCCGACCACGTGTACCGCATGGACTTCGAGCAGATGCTGGCCGCGCACATCGAGTCGGGCGCCAAGGCGACGGTCGCCGGCATCCGCCAGCCCATCGGGCTCGCCAATCAGTTCGGGGTCATCGACCTCGACCCCAGCGACAACGTGACGATCCGCGAGTTCCTCGAAAAGCCCCAGAACCCGACCGGACTGGCCGATGCGCCGCACGAGGTCCTGGCATCGATGGGCAACTACATCTTCGACGCCGACGCCCTCATCGCGGCCGTGGAGGCGGACGGCGAGCTGCCGGGCTCGAACCACGACATGGGCGGCGACATCATCCCCTACTTCGTGGGGCGCGGCGAGGCGGCGGTCTACGACTTCAAGCGCAATGACGTACCGGGCTCGACCGATCGCGACCGCGACTACTGGCGGGATGTGGGCACGATCGACTCGTTCTTCGACGCGCACATGGATCTCATCTCGACGCTGCCGATCTTC
Source organism: Microbacterium sp. SCN 69-37 (assembly GCF_001724435.1). Taxonomy (NCBI): domain Bacteria; kingdom Bacillati; phylum Actinomycetota; class Actinomycetes; order Micrococcales; family Microbacteriaceae; genus Microbacterium; species Microbacterium sp. SCN 69-37. Next base: position 50,815 of record NZ_MEEL01000019.1, on the reverse strand, counting down.
AACCTCTACAACGTCGACTGGCCGATCCACTCTCAGTCGGTGAACTCGCCACCCGCGAAGTTCGTCCGCGACGGCGTCGGACGCATGGGCAACGCGATCGACTCCATCGTGTCACTGGGCTCGGTGCTGTCGGGAACCCACCTGGAGCGCTCGGTGGTCGGGCCGTGGACGTTGTCGGGCGGGGGGTCGACGATCACCGACTCCGTGCTCTTCGACCACGTCCAGGTCGGCGCCGGCGCGCGGGTGCATCGCGCGATCCTCGACAAGAACGTCGTCCTGGAGCCGGGGGCGACGGTCGGCGTCGATCGCGCCTTCGATCTCGCGCGCGGCTTCACCGTGACCGACAGCGGCATCACGGTGGTGGGAAAGAACGCCTACGTCGCACGCTGACGGCCGATAGGTTGGACGGGTGCCTGACGCCCGCTTCCTCGTCGTGTTCGACGCCGACTCCACTCTGCTGCGCAACGAAGTCATCGAGCTCATCGCCGACGAGGCCGGCCGTGGCCCCGAAGTCGCGGCGGCCACCGAGGCGGCGATGCGCGGTGAAGTGGATTTCGCGACGAGTCTGCGCTCGCGCGTGGCCGAGCTGCGCGGCGTCCCGCTGAGCGCCTTCGACCGCGTGCGGGCGCGCGTAGAGCCCACCCCGGGAGCGGCCGAGCTCGTCGCCGCCATTCACGACCGCGGCGGGCGGGCCGCCGTCGTATCCGGCGGATTCCACGAGATCCTCGACGTCGTCGCCCCAACGCTCGGGATCGATCAGTGGCGCGCGAACCGGCTTGCGGTCCAGAGCGGCGTGCTGTCCGGTCTCGTCGAGGGCGAGATCGTGGATGCCGCCGGCAAAGCGGCAGCACTGCGCGAGTGGGCCGCGGCATCCGGCGTTCCCCTCGACCGCACGATCGCGGTGGGCGACGGGGCGAACGACCTGCAGATGATGGCCGTCGCCGGGCTCGGTGTCGCGTTCAACGCCAAGCCCGCGGTGCGACGGCAGGCCGACCTCGTCGTGGGACCCGTCGACCTGCGCGAACTCATACCGCTGCTTCCCTGACCCGGCGCGAGCGCGTCCGCTGGCACCCCTGCCGCGATGTCGGTGGCACGGCGTACCGTCAGCGCATGGACGTCATCATGATTCCCGGCCTCTGGCTCGATGCATCGTCGTGGGACGATGTGCTTCCCCCGTTGCGAGCGGCAGGATTGCGCCCACGCCCCTTGACGATGCCCGGCCTGGGTGCCCCCGGCGACGAGAGCGCCGATATCGGCATCGCCGACTGGGTTGCTGCGGCTGTCGCCGCGATCGACGAGTCCGCCGGCCCGGTTGCGGTCGTCGGCCACAGCGGGGGCGGCAACGTCGCATGGGGTGCAGCGGATGCCCGCCCGGAACGCGTCACCCGCGTCGTCCTGGTCGATACCGCGGTGCCGCACGACGGGGGCATGATCTCGGAGTTCGACGTCGTCGACGGCGTCGTGCCGTTCCCCGGCTGGGACTTCTTCGACGAGGACGACGTGGCTGATCTCGACGCGCAGACGCGGGCGCGCACCGCACCGCTGACCCGCTCGGTGCCGGCTCGGGTCCCCACCGACGCGATCGCGCTGCACGACGAACGTCGCTACGAGCTTCCCGTCACCGTGCTCTCCGGATCACTGGGCGAAGAGGAGTTCCGCGGCTTCCTCGCACAGTGGGGCCGGTACGCCGACGAGTTCGCCGCCATCGATGACAGCGAGATCATCCGGCTCGGCAGCGGTCATTGGCCCCAGTTCTCCCAGCCGCAGCGGCTCGGCGAGGCCATCGCCGCCGCCATCACGCGAACACCCACCGTGTCCTCCCCGCGGTGAGCGCAGCCGCGCGTCGAAGCACCGACGCCGCTCAGTGGCCCATGCCGAGGCCGCCGTCGACGGGGATGACAGCGCCCGAGATGTAGGCGGCATCCTCCGACGCCAGCCACGTGACGACACCGGCGACCTCGTCGGGCGTCGCGAAACGGCCGGCGGGGATGTTCCGCTTGTATTCGTTCTGCGTGTCTTCGGGCAGTTCGGCGGTCATGTCGGTCTCGATGAATCCGGGGGCGACGACGTTGGCGGTGATCCCACGGCCTCCCAGCTCGCGGGTCAGCGAGCGCGCGAAGCCGACGAGCGCGGCCTTCGACGACGAGTAGTTGATCTGGCCCGGCGAGCCGTACAGGCCCACGACGCTGGAGATGAGGATGACCCGCCCCCACTTGGCCCGCAGCATGCCTTTGGACGCGCGCTTGACGACGCGGAAGGTGCCACCCAGGTTCGTCGCCACGACGGAGTCGAAGTCGTCCTCCGTCATCCGCAGCAGCAGCGTGTCCTTCGTGATCCCCGCGTTCGCGACCACGATCTCCACGGGACCGAGCTGCTTCTCGACGTCGCTGAACGCGGCATCCAGCGACGCGGCATCCGTCACGTCCGCGCGCACCGTGAACGTGCCCTCAGGACCCTCGCCGGAGCGGGCGGTGACCGCCGTGCGGTACCCCTCGGCGACGAAGCGTGCGGCGATCGCGCGGCCGATGCCGCGGTTTCCACCGGTGACGAGGACGACGCGATCGTGCGACATGGGGGCTCCGTTTCGCTGGGGAGTAACCGCCCCAGCCTACTCGGCGCGCCGGCGGCTCCCCGCTCTCGCACGGCGGCCGATAGGCTGGCACGGCGAGACAGGAGAGATCATGACCGACGCGACGAACCCTCAGTCCCCGGATGCCGCGGCCACCCCGCCGGTGACGCCTCCGACTCCGGCTCCTGCGGCGGATGCCCCCTACACGCCTCCGGCTCCGCCCGCCTACCAGCCTCCGGCATATCAGCAGCCGTCCTATCCCTCCGCACCCCCGGCGTACGGCGCGAGCACCGGCGCCCCGGTGCAGCCCGCTCCGGGCGCACCGCCCGTGTACGGGTCCGCTCCCTACTACGGGGCGCCCGCCGTGAAGACGAACGTGCTCGCCGTCATCTCGATGATCGCGTCGATCCTGGGCTTCGTGTGGATCCTTCCGCTGATCGGGTCGGTCGGCGGTGCCATCATGGGCCACATCTCGCTGAACCAGATCAAGCGCACGGGTGAAGGCGGCCGCGCAATGGCGCTCGCGGGCGTGATCGTGGGATGGGTCGGCACCGCGATCTCGCTCTTGATCATCGGCTTCTTCGTCTTCTTCATCATCCTCGGGGCCGCCGCCAGCTCGCGTTACGGCTCGTACTGATCGGGCGACGCCGCGCCTGCGACGCCCACGCGGCGTAGGCTGAGGGGACCGTGAAAAGCTCCCGTGCTCAGTCCGCCACGTCGTTGCCGCGCGCGCCGCGCGACGACGCGAGCGCGCGCATGACGAAGTACTTCACGATGATGGTCATACGCGTGATCTGCTTCGTCCTGATGGTGGCCGTCACCCCTTACAGCTGGTACACCTGGCTGTTCGGAGCGGGAGCGATGTTCCTTCCGTACTTCGCCGTGGTGATCGCCAACGTCGCCGCCGGATCGGCCGAACGCGCCATCGCCCCCGAGCGCGCGATCGAGGCCTCTCCGACCCCGCGTCCACCGTCGGACGCCCCGACCGCCGCGGTCGACGAGACGCCCCGCGTGATCAGACTGAGCGAGTCCTCGCGGCAGCCGCACGCACCCCGGACGCCGTCGGACGACTCATGACCGAGGCCATCTGCTCGAGGACCGGCTGCCGCGCGCCCGCGACGTGGCAGGTGCAGTGGCGCAATCCGCGCATCCACGCGCCCGAACGACGCAAGATCTGGGCCGCGTGCGGCGATCACGTCGACTATCTGCGCGACTATCTCGCCGCCCGCGACTTCCCGGTGGACGTGGTCGCCTTCGATGCGGAGGCGACCAGATGAGAGAACGCACGGCTCGGCAGCAGACGGCGATGCGCTGGGCAGGATACGTCGCGATCGCGATCGTCTTCGCCATCGTCTGCGCCTTTCTGTCGAACTGGCAGTTCACGCGCAACGCGGACCGCAGCAGCCAGCTCGCGCTGATCGCCGCGAACTACGACGCCGCTCCCGTGCCGCTGGACCAGGTGATCGGAACCGACGGGACGTTCCCGCCCGCAGACCAGTGGCGCCCCGTCACCCTCACCGGCGAGTACCTGACAGACCGGACGCTGTTGGCCCGAAACCGCGCCCACGGCGGGACCAGCGCCTTCGAGGTGCTCGTCCCGTTCCGGACGGTCGACGGTGCGGTCTTCCTCGTCGACCGCGGCTGGCTGCCGCCCGGCTCCTCCCAGCCCGAGCCGGACGCGATCCCCACTCCCCCCGCCGGCCAGGTACAGGTCATCGCGCGACTCAAGCCGGGCGAGCCGCTGCCGAACTCGGGACGCTCCGCGCCGGGCGGCCAGGTGCCGACCATCAATCTCCCCCTGATCGCGGAGACCACCGCTCAGCCCGCGCTCATCACGAGCGCCTACGGACTGCTGGTGTCGGAGCAGCCCAGCCCCTCGCAAGCGCCGAACGCCCTCGAGTCGCCGTCGGACGACCCGGGCCCGTATCTTTCGTACGCCATCCAGTGGATCCTCTTCGCACTGATGGGGTTCGTCTTCATCTGGTACATGATCCGCACCGAGATCCGTCACCGACGAGAGGATGCCGAAGACGCGGCGGCGGCAGCCTCGGCTGAGGCGGCCGAGTCCGCGTCACCCGACGAGGCGGAGCCTTCTGCGGCTGCCCGTCGCCGTCGACAGCGCGAGACCCGGCGACGCGATCGCGACATGCAGGAAGAAGACGCCCTGCTCGACGAGCTCACGCCTCGCTGAAACCGGTGCGAGCGCCAGCCCTCAGGCGAGCGTGATGAGGTCGACGTAGTCGCGACCCCAGATGTCCTCGACACCGTCCGGCAGGATCAGCACCCGCTCGGGGTTGAGAGCCTGAACGGCGCCCTCGTCGTGGGAGACGAGCACGACAGCGCCTTCGTAATGCGCGAGCGCGCCGAGGATCTCCTCGCGCGAGGCGGGGTCGAGGTTGTTGGTCGGTTCGTCGAGCAGCAGCATGTTCGCCGAGGAGACGACCAGCGTCGCCAGCGACAGGCGGGTCTTCTCACCGCCGGAGAGCACACCGGCGGGCTTGAGAACGTCGTCGCCGGTGAACAGGAACGAACCGAGCACCTTGCGCGCCTCGGTGGCGTTGATGTCCGGCGCCGCCGACATCATGTTGTCGAGGACCGAGCGGTTGACGTCGAGGTTCTCGTGCTCCTGGGCGTAGTAGCCGATCTTCAGGCCGTGGCCGGGCTCGATGACGCCGGTGTCGGCCTTGTCCACACCGGCGAGGATCCTGAGCAGTGTGGTCTTGCCGGCGCCGTTGAGGCCGAGCACGACCACTTTCGATCCACGATCGATGGCGAGGTCGACGTCGGTGAAGATCTCCAGCGATCCGTACGACTTGGAGAGGTTCTTCGCCATGAGCGGCGTCTTGCCGCACGGCGCGGGCTTCGGGAAGCGCAGCTTCGCGACGCGGTCCTCCTGGCGGACCTCCTCGAGGCCGGAGAGCATCTTCTCGGCGCGAGCGACCATCTGGTGGGCCGCGGCGGCTTTGGAAGCCTTCGCACCGAAGCGCGCGGCCTGCAACTGCAGCGCCGTCGCCTTCTTCTCGATGTTGACGCGCTCCTTCTTGCGGCGTTCCTCGTCGGCGACCCGCTGGCGCAGGTAGTTCTTCCAGTTCATGTTGTAGACGTCGATGACCTGACGCATCGCGTCGAGGTAGAAGACACGGTTGACCGTCTCGCCGACGAGTTCGACGTCGTGGCTGATGACGATGAGCCCGCCCTTGTAGTTCTTCAAGAACTCGCGCAGCCACACGACGCTGTCCGCGTCGAGGTGGTTCGTCGGCTCGTCGAGGATCATCGTCTGCGCATCGGAGAAGAGGATCCGCGCGAGCTCGATGCGGCGACGCTGGCCGCCGGACAGCGTCTTCAGCGGCTGGTCGAGGATGCGATCCGGGAGAGAGAGGTTGTGGGCGATGGATGCCGCTTCGGACTCGGCCGTGTAGCCGCCGAGCGCCTCGAAACGCTCCATGAGGTTGCCGTAGCGGCGCATCGCCTTCGCGGCCACCTTCTCGTCGGCATCCCCCATCTGCATCGACGCCTCCTGCATCTGCAGCGCCAGGGTGCCGAGTCCGCGCGCATCGAGGATGCGGGTGCGCGCGAGCATCTCGGGGTCGCCGGACCGCGGGTCCTGCGGAAGGTAGCCCAGCTCGCCCGAGCGCTCGACCTTGCCGTCGGCCGGCAGCAGGTCGCCGGCCAGCACCTTCGTCAGCGTGGTCTTTCCGGCACCGTTGCGGCCGACGAGACCGATCTTGTCGCCGTCGGAGACGCGGAACGACACCTCCGACATGAGCGTGCGAGCGCCCACGCGGATCTCGAGGTCGTGCACGGCAAGCACAGCAGACGTCCGTTCGTCGGGGATGGGGAACGGCCCGGAGACGGACCAGCCTCCCATTCTACCGTCCACGTCCGGCGTCGGCCGCCGCTCGAATACAGAGGTGCCAGACTCGGGACCATGCGATTGCGCCCCTTCACCGACGGCGATCTGACGCTGCCGTTCCTCGGCACGATCGCGTTCCGCGCCGATCGATGGCGTGATGCGCATACCCGCTCGAGCGTGCTAGAGGTGGACGGGCACCCCGTGGCCGCCGGCATCATGTGGACCTCGCGCGTGCACGCGGACCGGTACTGGGTCGCCATCGTGGTCGAGCCGGCATCGCGTCGCCGCGGTTACGGGAAGGCCGTGTTCGCCCACTTGTCGACACTGCGAGATGCGCCACTGGCCTTCATGACGCGCGGGTACGTCGACGACGATGCACTCGGCTTCGCCGACGCCCTGGGAGCACGGACCATACAGGTGGTGCCACCCGCGGACGTGCCGGCGGCGTCTCGCGCGGTTCTGCGGCCGCACCCGGCGGTGCAGAGCGTCCGCGATCTGCCCTGGGACGACGTCCTCGATGCCAACGCGGCCGTCTACGCCTGGACGCACGAGGGCTGGTCGCCCGTCGCTCCGGATTTCGCGGCGGCTCTCTCGGAAGACCTCGAGGCCGAGGTCGACCGCGACGCGAGCAGCGCCGCCGTCGTCGACGGCGAGATCGTCGCGCTGGCGCTCGTCTATCACGACTCGACACCCTCGTGCCTCACGGCGGAGACCACGAGGAGGGAGACGGCCGACGGTGAGCGCTTGATCGAGGCCTGCGTCCGGCGCTCCCTCGACGTGCTGGCAGCTCGCGGCGTCGAGTGGGTCACCTTCGACGGCCATGTCAGCGATCCGCACTTCCTCCCCGTATGGGCGCGCCTCTCACCGAGGGGCCGCTGGTTCCGCCTCGTCGAGATCCCTCCGGCCGGCGGCTGACGAGCGAGCAGGACGGGTCATCCTCTGCTCGCGCACGCCGTCGTCGACACGCACGGTTCCGTCGGGCACGAATCCGTGCTTCGCATAGAAGGCCTGCGCGCGAGGATTGGGATCGGCCACCCACAGCATGTGCGCTGCGGATGCTGGGGCCACCGCGTCCAGGAGAGCGGCGCCGACGCCGGTGCCGTGGTGATCGGCAAGGACGTAGAGCACGTGGAGCGCACGATCCGGAGTGCCATCCGTCCGGTCCTCTTCCGGGGTGGGACCGGTCATCGCGATCCCCACGACCTCGTCGTCGACGAGGGCGACGGCCGCAGCGACCTGCGCGAAGCGGGGGTCGTCGCCCAGCACCGCGGTCCAGAAGCGCTCGCGGCGGTCCACGAAGTCGGGCGCGTCGAGGATCTCGTCAGCCATGAGGCCGCGGTACGTCTGCCGCCACCCCTCCACGTGCACGCGCGCCATACCGGCGGCATCCGCGGGACGAGCGGAGCGAACGGTGAAAGTCATCATGCGGCGAGTGTAGTCAGCGAGGCGGGACCGGGATCGCGACGGGCTATCGCCGTCAGATTGTCTCGATGCGACAACGAATCGTCCTCTCTTCCATCGATCTCGGCCAGGTGGCCCGCGTGGGGAGACTCTAGGCTGAGCCGTGACCCGTCCGCCTCTCGAAGGAGACCGCATGTCCCTCGCCGCCGCAGGCCGCCGCCTCGTGCTCGCCGATCTCATCGCCCGCCCGACCGACCGGGCCCGCGCCGCCGCCCTGGACACAGCCCTCGTGATCGCGGGCGCCGCCGTGGTCGCGGTGCTCGCGCAGGTCGAGGTTCCGCTCTGGCCCGTGCCCATCACGGGACAGACTCTCGCCGTCGTCGTCGTGGGCGCCGCGCTCGGTGCCCGTCGCGGCGCCGCCGCTCTCCTCACCTACCTCGTCGCCGGCCTCGCGGGTCTGCCGGTCTTCGCCGGGTTCACGGGAACCATCGCAGCCGTCGCCAAGCCGAGCTTCGGGTTCATCATCGGCTTCGTCTTCGCCGCCTTCGTCGCGGGATGGTTCGCGGAGCGCGCGTGGGACCGACGTCCCGTCCTCGCGTTCGTCGGCTTCGTGGCGGCGAGCGTGATCCCGTTCCTGTTCGGTGTGCCCTACATGGCCTTCATCCTGAGCACCGTCCTCGGCAAGGGACTCGGTATCGAGGCGATCCTCGCCGCCGGTGTCACCCCGTTCATCCTTGGCGGCGTCGTCAAAGCCGCGCTCGCGGCGCTGCTGATCCCCGCTGCCTGGGCGGGCGTGCGTGCCGTGGAGAACCGTTCCGGCCACTGACTCCTCACCTCGCAACGACGACGGCCCCGACCGCAGTGGTCGGGGCCGTCGTCGTGAGGTGGAGGCCGCGTCAGCCCTTCGCGACGGCTACCGCGGCGGCCAGCTTCTGCGTGATCGTCGGCAGTGCCCAGGGCAGCGTCAACGCGGTCGGCGAGACCGCCGCCACGTTCTCCGCGCCCACCATCGCTGCGACGGCCCCCTTCTTCACGGCGGGGATCAACTGACCTCGCGCGGAGCCGAGGAACTCGTCGATCGTCTTCTGGTCCTCGCCCTGCGTGAAGATGACCTGAGCATCGATCTTGTCGAGGTTCTCCTGGCTGACCGTGGTGTAGAAGGTGCCCTCGCCCTTGTCCAGGGAAGTCACGCTGGGCGGCGAGACGAAGCCGAGGTCCTGCAGGACCTCCACCCGGGGATCGGCCGGGAGATACATGTAGAAGGTATCGACGTCGTCGTCCACGTAGGCGATCGTGACACCGGCGAACTCGGGGTGAGCGGCGGCCGCGTCCTTCACCTGCGCGTCGAGGCTCGTCAGCAGGTCGGCAGCCTGCGTGCTCATGCCGAGAGCCTTGCCGGTGATCGTGATGACATCACGCCAGGGGGTCGCCCACGGCGCGGTCGGGTAGGCGACGACGGGGATGCCCGCCCCCGTGATGGCGTCGTAGTCCTTCTGCGTGAGCCCCGAGTAGGGGGCGAGCAGCACATCCGGGTTCGTCTTCAGCAGTTCCTCGAGGGGGATGTCGTTCGAGCTGACGTCGAGGATGGTGGGCTTGGCGCCTCCAAGCTTGTCGACGGCATCCGCGATCCACGGCGGCATCTTGTCGTCGCCGCCCGAGTAGTTGTCGGCGGGGATCGCAACGGGCTGGATGCCGAGAGCGAGGACGGCATCCGTCGCCCCCCACCCCCATGTCGCGATGCGCTCGGGCTTCTTCGTGATCGTCGCGTCGCCGAGCGCGGAGGTGATGGTGACGGGGAAGCCGTCACCCGCAACGCTTTCGGAGCTGGCGGGCGCCGCTGATCCGGCGGCGCAGCCCGACAGCAGGAGCGCGGTCACTCCGGCGATCGCGGCGAGTCCGAGTGCTGTGCGGAGTCGTCTCATGGGTCTTCCTTTCTCAGGGACGTGCAGGGGTGGCCTCGTCGACGAGCGCAGCGGAGCTCGTCGACGGGACGGGGATGACGATCGGGGTGGCGGTGAGGGGGTCGGGGATCACCAGTGCGGACAGTCCGAAGGCACGGCGGATCGTCTCGGCGGTCATGACCTCGGTGGGAGCGCCATGGGCGATGATGGCGCCGGCGTGCATGACGACGAGGTCGTCGGCGTAGCGGGCCGCCAGATTGAGGTCGTGCAGCACGGCAACCACAGTCGTCCCGCGCTCGCGGTTGAGTTCGCGCAGCAGGTCGAGCACCTCGAGCTGATGGCTGAGGTCGAGGAAGGTGGTGGGCTCGTCCAGCAGCAGGATGCGCGGATCCTGCGCCAGGGCCATCGCGATCCAGACGCGCTGACGCTGCCCTCCCGACAGATCCCCCACCGGACGCTCGGCGAGCTCTGTGATCCCCGTCCACGCCATCGCCTCGTCCACCCGCGCCGTGTCGTGCGCGCTCCAGCGTTGCAGCAGTCCGCGGTGGGGATGACGGCCGCGACCGACCAGCTCGGCCACCGTGACGCCGTCGGGTGCGGTCGGATGCTGCGGGAGAAGTCCGACGGTCTGGGCCAGCTGACGGCGCGGGATGCCGCGGACATCCGCGTCGTCGATCTCCACGCGACCCGCGAGCGGCGGGTGGAGTCGGGCGAGCGTTCCCAGCAAGGTGGACTTGCCCGACGCGTTGGCGCCGATGATCATCGTGACGCGCCCGGGAGCGAGCTCGAGGTCGAGGTCGTCGATGACACGTCGGGAGGGGTAGCCGGCGGCGAGGGCACGCGCGGTCAAGCGGGGGGAAGCGGAGTGCGAGGTCACAGCCGGCGTCCTTTCGAGGTGGCCAGAAGCCAGAGGAGGAAGAGAGCCCCGACCGCACCGGTGACGATGCCGACGGGCACGGCCATGCCGGGGAGGGCGTACTGGGCGACGAGGTCGGCCGCGAGCAGCAGCGCGGCGCCCACGACGGCGCTCGTGCCGAGGCCCACCGCTCCGTGGCGCAGGAGCGCTCGAGCGATCGCGGGGGCACAGAGCGCGATGAAAGAGATGGGCCCGACGAACGCACAGGTGACGGCGGTGAGCAGCACGGCGCTGGTGACGACCACGACACGCACCGGTCCGCTCGCCACACCCAGCCCGTGGGCGGCTTCGCGCCCGAGCTGCACGAGAGGCAGCCACCGCGACGCGACGATCAGCGCGGGGACGAGCGCGACGAAGACGACGAGCACGACGAGCACCTGCCACCACGGCGTCGAGGCGAGGCTTCCGGTGAGCCAGAGAAGCGCGACCTGGGCCTGTTCGATCTTGGCGCGCACCATCATGAGGTTGATGAGTGCCGAGGTGAGGAACGAGACACCGATACCGGCCAGGATCAACCGGAAGCCGCCGTCACGCAGCGATCGACCGGCGAGCATGAGCACGACCGCGACGGCGGAGCCGCCCACGAAGGCGAACACGGCGACGAGCGGTCCGGTGGTGCCGAGGAGGAGGATCGCGGACACCGCCGCCAGCCCGCTCCCCCCGGAGATGCCGAGCAGGTCGGGACTGGCCAGAGGGTTGCCGAGGAAGGACTGCAGGAGCGCTCCGGCGGCGCCCAGCGCGGCCCCGACCACCAGCGCCATGGCGGCGCGCGGCGCCCGCACCTGGAAGACGACGTACTGCTCGATGCGCGTCCCGGACCCGGTCAACGTCGCCCAGAGACGGTCGGGGGCGATCGGGTAGTCGCCCACCGAGACGGCGACGACGACGGCGACGACGGCGAAGACGATGACCGTGCTCACCACGATGCGGTGACGGCGGGCGGCGGCGCGGCGGACGGCCAGGGTGGCACTCACAGCATGCTCCGACGCGGCTGCAGCACGAGTGCGATCAGGACGGGGGCGCCGATGATCGCGACGACGATGCCGGCCTGCACTTCGCCGGGTGGCGCGACGACGCGTCCCACCACATCGGCCAACAACAGAAAGACCCCGCCGTAGAGCATCCCGAGAGGCAGGAGTCGCCCGTAGCTGCCCCCGACGACGGCACGCAGCGCGTGCGGGACGAGCAGCCCGAGGAAGACGATCGGGCCGGCGATCGCGGTCGCCCCGCCGCACAGGAGCACGGTCGCGACGATGCCGAGCACGCGACTGCGACCGACGTCGTGCCCGAGGCCGGCGGCGGTGTCCGCACCGAGAGCGAAGAGGTCGAGGCCGCGGGCGGATGCCAGGGCGAGAACGGCACCGACGACGAGTGCGGGCAGCACGAGTGCGACGGCATCCAGACCTCGAGTCGACAGGCCTCCGGCCGCCCAGTACCGGTAGACGTCGAGCGCGGAGGAGTTGGTGTTGAGGATCAGGAAGGTGACCGCGCTGAGCCCGGCAGTCACGGCCGCGCCGGTGAGTGCGAGTCGCGCAGGCCCGGCCTCGTTCCCGCGGCCTCCGATCAGCGCGACCGCGACCGCCGCCACGGCGGCGCCGCCGAACGCGAACCAGACGAAGCCGTCCGGCGTCGACATCCCGAACAGCGTGATCGCGGCGAGCACGGCCACGGAGGCCCCCGCGTTCAGACCGAGCAGTCCGGGATCGGCAAAGGGGTTGCGCGTGAGGCCCTGCATGACCGTTCCCGCCAGGGCGAGCGCGGCGCCCGCGCAGACGCCGATGACGGTGCGGGGCACGCGCTGTGTGACGACCACGATGTGATCGGGGTTGGCGGCGTCGAACGACGCCAACGCGTGCCACACGTCGACCGGGGCGATCTGCCGCGCTCCGACTCCCAGCGAGAGCAGGACGAAAACGGCCAGGAGGGCGACTCCGGCCACCGCGACGACCAAGGTTCGGCGCGGTCGTACCGGCGCGCTCATTCGACGCGCTCAGACTGACCGCGTCGCCAGTACCCCATGAAGGCGACACGCTTACGGTCGACGCCGCACTCCGACACGAGAAGCCGCCGGAGAACCTTGACCGTCGCCGACTCCCCCGCCATCCACGCATAGAACTCGCCGTCGCCATCCTCGGGGCTGTCCCACAGCAGCTCACGATCGACGTCGATCTCATCGAGGGCCTGAGGCCGGGGCGCCGCGGCGCGCGCGAGCACCTCGGCGTGATCCCGCGTCCACCCGGTCACCGCTTCGATGAGCGCGACCCCGTGCGGTCGGTCTGCCCGCACGATCCAGCTGAGCCGCGCGCCGGATGCCGCCGGCAGCTGCGGTCGCAGCGCATCGTCGTCGTCGGGCACCTCGACGAACGCGTCGATCTCGCACCGCGGATCCAGTGACTCCAGGATGCTGCAGATCGCGGGAGCGGCGGTCTCGTCTCCGGCCAGCAGCAGCCGTCGGGCGGTGCCGGGATGCCAATCCAGGCCGATGCGCGACTGGGGGCTGCGCTCATCGGGACCGATGATGACGAGCTCGTCGCCGACGGCAGCGCGCGCGGCCCAGGATCCCGCCGGACCGGCATCGTGATGCACGACGAAATCGACGGCGAGCTCGCGAGCGGCGGCATCCACACGACGCACCGTGTACGTGCGGAACGGGTTGCGGCGCGCAGACGGCAGCGCCCGCCATCTGTCGTACCAGTCGCCGGCGTGCTCCGCCTGACCGAAGTCGGAGTATCCCCCCGCGACATCGGCCAGGGGCAGGACGATCTTGATCCGCTGATCGAGACCCGCGGTGCCGAACCACTCCAGCTCGGGACCGGTGAACCATACCCGCACGAAGTGCGCAGAGAGCCGCTCGACGGCGCGGACACGGACGGCATACGGGCAGTAGGCCGGGCGGACGGCGGTCGCAGATTCGGTCACACCCTAAGGGTAGCCTTACCTTCGTCAGATGTCACACCGGTGAGCCGACGAGACGTCCGATTCGCGCAATGGCTTCGGTGAGAACCTCCGGCCCGCAGCCGAAGTTCACGCGGACGTGACCTGTGCCCTGCGCTCCGAAGTGCGGGCCGTGATGGACAGCCACGCGCGCCTCGGCGAGGATGCGCCCGGCCGGGTCGTCACCCCAGCCGTAGGCACTCAGATCCACCCAGGCGAGGTAGCCCGCGTCGGGCAGGCGGTAACGAGCGCGAGGCAGGTGTGCGGCGAGGAGGTCCGCGAGGAGATGACGGTTGAGATCGAGTCGGGCGCGCAGGGCGTCGAGCCACTCATCGGATGCCGCGTCCAGTGCCGCGACACTGGCGATCGCGCCGAACAGCCCCGTACGCCACTCCACCTCCGACGGCAGGCCGCGCACGACGGCGGCGGTCCGTTCGTCCCCGGTCACCATGACCGCGCACTTCAGCCCTGCGAGATTGAACGCCTTGGAGGGGCTGGTGACCGTGTAGCCGACCGCGGCAGCTTCCGCCGATGACGCGAGAAACGGCGTGAAGGTCGCATCGTCGTAGACGAGCGGCGCATGGATCTCGTCACTGATGACCATGGCACCATGTCGCGCGGCGATCCGGGCCAGCGCGGCCAGCGTCTCACGCGAATGGACGGTACCGGTGGGGTTGTGGGGATTGCACAGCAGCACGGCGCGCGCGCCGTCGGCCAGCGCCGCGTCGATGCCGTCCAGGTCGAGTGCCCAGGTCGCACCCGTATCGCGCAGCGGCACGGGTGCCACACGGCATCCGGCTTCTTCCACCGTCATCGTGAAGGGCGGATACACCGGTGGGGTGATCACGACCGCGTCACCGGGCGCGGTGACCGCGCGCAGGATCTCGACGACGCCCATCATCACGTCACCCGTCGTCCGCACGCGGTCGGCATCGACCACCCAGTCGAAGCGGCGAGCGGCGAACGATGCGAAGGCATCGCGCACGCCGGGATCGGGTGGTGTGTACCCGGTGTCGCCGAGCTCCACCGCCGTGCGCAAGGCGCTCGTGATCAGCGGCGCGAGGGGGAAATCCGTCTCCGCCACGAACAGCGGCAGGACGTCGGAACCGTACGTCCGCCACTTCGTGCTGGACCGCCGCCGCAGGCTCTCCACGGGAAGGGCTTCGAGAGGAACGATGCTCACGCCTCGAGCCTACCGACGGCTCCCCTGCGGGTGCGCCACGCCGACATCGGATGACGATCAGATAGCGAACCCCAGCGCGCGCATCATGTCGCGTCCGTCGTCGGTGATGCGTTCCGGTCCCCACGGCGGCATCCACACCCAGTTGATGCGGAAGCGATCGACCACGTCGTCCAGGGCCTGCGCGGTCTGCTCTTCGAGCACGTCCGTGAGCGGGCAGCCCGCCGAGGTCAGCGTCATGTGAATGACGAGGGCGTCGTTCTCCTCGTCCCAGCTGAGATCGTAGATGAGACCGAGGTCGACGACGTTGATTCCGAGCTCGGGATCCATCACGTCCTTGAGCGCCTCGGTGACGTCGTCGTACTTCTCCGGACTGAGGGTCGCAGTCATGCGTTCGATCCTATGCCTCGACGATGTCAGAGGGCTCGAGGTAGCGGTCATAGCCCTCGTCCTCCAGACGCTCCGCGAGTTCCGGGCCGCCCTCCTCGGCAACGCGGCCCTTCACGAGCACGTGCACGAAATCGGGCTTGATGTAGCGGAGGATGCGCGTGTAGTGCGTGATGAGCAGGACGCCGAGGTCCGTCGCCTCCTTGGCGCGGTTCACGCCCTCGGAGACGATCTTCAGCGCGTCGACGTCCAGCCCCGAGTCGGTCTCGTCGAGCACGGCGATCGCCGGCTTGAGCAGCTCGAGCTGCAGGATCTCGTGGCGCTTCTTCTCGCCGCCGGAGAAGCCCTCGTTGACGTTGCGGGCAGCGAACTTCGGATCCATGCGGAGGTTCTTCATCGCCTCCTTGACGTCCTTCGTCCACGTACGGATCGCGGGCGCCTCGCCCTCGATCGCGGTCTTCGCCGTACGGAGGAAGTTCGTGACGGTCACCCCGGGGATCTCCACCGGATACTGCATCGCGAGGAACAGCCCGGCACGAGCGCGCTCGTCGACCGACATCGCCAGCACGTCCTCGCCGTCCAGAGTGATCGTGCCCTGGGTCACCGTGTACTTGGGGTGACCGGCGATCGTGTAGGCGAGCGTCGACTTTCCGGAGCCGTTGGGGCCCATGATCGCGTGCGTCTCCCCGGTGCGCACGGTCAGGTCGACGCCGTTGAGGATGGGGGTCTCCCCCGCGTCGGTCTCGACCGTCACGTGGAGGTCGCGGATCTCGAGAACAGCCATGTCAGTTACCTTCTTCAGTTCACATCTTTGAGGACAGCGGGATCGATCAGGACGTCGTCCCCGTCGATCGTGACCGCGTACACGGGCACCGGCTCATAGGCCGGAAGGTTCAGGGGGCGACCGGTGCGCAGCGAGAAGGCCGAGCCGTGGGCCCAGCACTCCAGGGTCTCCCCTTCCACGAACCCGTCCGACAGCGAGATGTCGCCGTGCGTGCACGTGTCGCCGATCGCATGGACCTCACCGTTCGAATCCAGGACGACGGCCATCGGAACGCCGTCGATCTCGACGCGCACCGCGGTGTCCTGGGTGAGGTCGCTGAGGCTGAGGGCCTTCTGCGCGGTCATGCGTGTTCTCCTTCGGCCGCCGTCGCCAGAGCCAGCTCGTCCTCGATCGCGGCGATGAGCTCGTCCTGCAGGGCCGGCACATCGATCTTCTGGACGATCTCGGCGAGGAATCCCAGCACGACCAGACGTCGAGCCTCGTCCTCCGCGATTCCCCGCGCCTGCAGGTAGAACAGCTGCTCATCGTCGAAGCGCCCGGTCGCGCTCGCGTGTCCCGCGCCGCGGATGTCGCCCGTCTCGATCTCGAGGTTGGGGATCGAGTCGGCGCGTGCACCATCGGTGAGCACGAGGTTGCGGTTGGCCTCATACGAGTCGGTGCCCACGGCATCCGGTCCGATGAGCACGTCACCGACCCAGACGCTGCGCGCGGACTCGCCCTGCAGCGCTCCCTTGTAGAGCACGTCTCCGACCGTCTGCGCACCCTTGTGGTGCAGGTAGACCTGGCTCTCCAGGTGCTGACCGGCGTCGGCGAACGACAGACCGTAGAGTCTGCCCTCCGCACCTGCTCCCGCGAGCTCGACAGACGGGTTCACGCGAACGACGCGTCCGCCGAGACTGACCACGACGTGGGTCAGCGTCGCGTCGCGGTCGACCCGCGCCTGGTGAGATGCCAGGTGAATGGCGTCATCGTCCCAGCGCTGTACCGAGACGACCGTCAGCGCGGCGCCGTCACGAACGATGATCTCGACGTTCTGCGCCTGCTGTGCGGTACCGGCGTGGCGCAGCACGACCGTCGCCCGTGAGTGCGCCTGTGCCTCGATCACGACGTGCGCATGCGCGACACCGCCGCGTCCGGTCAGCTGCACGACGATCGGCTCCTCGAGTTCGACGCCCGAGGGGATGCGGATGAGCGGAGCCTCGTCCTCCTGCGCCCAGGCGATCGCGCTGACACGGTCCTCGGGACGGAAGACCTCACCGCGTGGGGCCTCCCCGACGCGCAGACGGATCTGCTCGACGGACGAAGGCGCACTCACGTCGACGCCGATGACGTCGTGGGGGGCGGGCTCGTCCCGCAGCAGGTCGCCCAGGAGCGCCAACGGGGTGTGCTTCCAGTTGACTTCGCGGCCGGTCGGCACGGCGAAATCGGAGGGGTCGAACGAGGTCGGCCGCTCCGATCGGGTCTGCACCGGCACGAAGCCGGAGACCAGCGTGGCCGCAGGGTCGATGTGACCCTCCGCCCGGATGCTCTCGCCGGCGGGGGTCTGAGTCGCTGTCGTCATCAGCCGACGGATCCTTCCATGCCCATCTCGATGAGCTTGTTGAGCTCGAGGGCGTACTCCATGGGCAGTTCGCGTGCGATGGGCTCGATGAAGCCGCGCACGATCATCGCCATCGCCTCGTCCTCCGGCATGCCGCGGCTCATCAGGTAGAAGAGCTGCTCTTCGCTCACCTTGGAGACCGTGGCCTCGTGACCGAGCTGCACGTCGTCGACACGGATATCGATCGCCGGATACGTGTCCGAACGCGAGATCGTGTCGACCAGGAGCGCGTCGCAGCGCACGGTGTTCGCCGAGTGGTGGGCGTTGGCGTCCACGCGCACCTCGCCGCGGTACCCGGCCCGGCCGCCACCGCGGGCGATCGACTTGGAGACGATCGAGGACTGCGTGTAGGGAGCCATGTGGATCATCTTCGCGCCGGCATCCTGGTGCTGTCCGGGACCGGCGAAGGCGACCGAGAGGGTCTCCCCCTTCGCGTGCTCGCCCATGAGGTAGATGGACGGGTACTTCATCGTGACCTTCGAGCCGATGTTGCCGTCGATCCACTCCATCGTCGCGCCTTCGTGGGCGATGGCGCGCTTGGTCACCAGGTTGTAGACGTTGTTGGACCAGTTCTGGATCGTCGTGTACCGCACGCGCGCGTTCTTCTTCACGATGATCTCGACGACGGCCGAGTGCAGCGAGTCGCTCTTGTAGATCGGCGCCGTGCAGCCCTCGATGTAGTGGACGTAGCTGTCCTCGTCGGCGATGATCAGCGTCCGCTCGAACTGGCCCATGTTCTCGGTGTTGATGCGGAAGTACGCCTGCAGCGGGATCTCGACGTGCACGCCCTTCGGGACGTAGACGAACGATCCACCTGACCAGACGGCCGTGTTGAGGGCGGCGAACTTGTTGTCCCCGGCCGGGATCACGGTGCCGAAGTACTCTTCGAAGAACTCGGGATGCTCGCGCAGCGCCGTATCGGTGTCCATGAAGATGACGCCCTGCTGCTCCAGGTCCTCGCGGATCTGGTGGTAGACGACCTCGGACTCGTACTGTGCGGCGACGCCGGCGACGAGGCGCTGACGCTCCGCCTCCGGGATGCCCAGCTTCTCGTACGTGTTGCGGATCTCCTCCGGGAGGTCCTCCCACGACTGCGCCTGCTTCTCGGTGGAGCGTACGAAGTACTTGATGTTGTCGAAGTCGATGTCCGAGAGGTCGGCACCCCACGTGGGCATCGGTTTGCGCCCGAACAGCTGGAAGCCCTTCAGTCGGGTCTTCAGCATCCACTCGGGTTCGTTCTTCAGCGCCGAGATCCCGCGGACGACGTCCTCGTTGATCCCGCGCTGGGCGACGGCGCCGGCGGCGTCTTCGTCGTGCCAGCCGAATTCATAGACGCCCAGTCCCTCGAGTTCGGGACGGTCGATGAGCACATCCGACATGGGGTTTGCCTCCTTCGTGCCCGGCGGTGTCATCCGCTCCGGCATTCCTGCGCCTGCGCCTGTCTCACGATCGGAGTGTCGTGGGCGAAGGTCGGATGCCGCTTCCAGGGCCGTTTTCGTGTCGTTTTCTCCGACGTGGTCTTCGTCGGGGCGTGCACCGCGCGCGCCTAGACTGTAGGGGGCGTGACGCGCTTCGCGCGCCGCTGTTCCCACCCCTTCAGTCTATAGGCAACACCCCGACACGGGGGTGGCCGGCGCCCGTCCGGGCGCGCATCCGGGAGGCGACCCCACTTTGTCCGCACCACAGACCTCCAGCGCCGAGACCACCACCGCGGCTCCCGCACCCGCGGACGGGCGCGGACTGCTGTCGCGACTTCCCGCGCGTGTCGGGCGCCCGACACGCGTCCTCGCGTGGCTCGTGCTGATCAGCAACATCGTCATCGTCGGCACGGGCGGTCTCGTCCGGCTCACCGGCTCGGGCATGGGCTGCGAGACCTGGCCGTACTGCACCCCGGATTCGCTCGTCCCGACGCAGGAGCTCGGCATCCACGGCCTCATCGAGTTCGGCAACCGCACGCTGACCGGCGTCCTGGTGATCGTGGCCCTCCTCGCCTTCCTGTCCGTCGTGCGCCTGTGGCGCACGCGTCCGGAACTGCCGAGGCTCGTGCTCGCGATCGGCATCGGCATCATCCTGCAGGCCGTCATCGGCGGTGTCACCGTGTGGCTGCACCTGCACCCCAGCATCGTCGGGCTGCATTATCTGCTGTCGGCCGCGCTCGTCGCGATCGCCGCCGCCTACGTCGTCCGCGTGTACGCGAAGCCCGGCCGGCGAGAGCTCGTCGTCCCGCGCGGCTACGCCGTCGTGGCGCACGTGACGAGCGTCGTCGTTCTCATCACGGTGGTCATCGGCATCCTGCTGACCGGCTCCGGCCCGCACGCCGGAGACACCGCCGCCGCCCGCAACGGCCTCGACCCGATTTTCTGGCAGCACGTGCACAGCTGGCCCGCCTACGTCCTTTTCGCGCTCACGCTGGTGCTGTTCGGGTGGTCCTACCGGCTGGGTGCGACGACGGGCATGCGGCGATGGACGGGTCTGCTGCTCGGCGTGGAGCTGGTGCAGATCGCGATCGGGCTGTGGCAGGCGCGCACGGGCCTTCCGATCGCTCTCGTGAACGTCCACATGATGCTCGCCGTGACACTCGTGGCGGCGATGACCGCCGTGATCCTGCACATGAAGCAGCCGCATGACATGCTGGGTGCCGGCGAGCGCTCCACAGCGATCTCATAGCCGGCGCATCACCGCTCCTCTGGTGGTTCGCAGATAGTCGATGTGTCGCCGCGCGTGCGGCGACGTGACAGAAGGAGCTTTCCCATGCCCAACACCGCCCGTGTGATCCGCAGCATCCCGTTCTGGGTGCTCGTGGGCGGCTCGCTCGTCGCCGTCGGCGGCGGCGTCTACCTGCTCGTCGACAAGCTGACCGTCATGGCCAGCACGCTCGCCGACGGCACCGCCACCGGTGTCGAGGTCTACGCCGGTCAGATCTGGGCCGTTCTCGGCGCGATCCTCATCGGCGTCGGCCTCATCGGTCTGGCTCTGGCGCTGACCCTCGGCACCATCGGCTCGATCGCGCGCGCCGTCACGCCGAGCGTCGTCCCCCAGGAGATCGACGTGGTCGAGGTCGTGGAGCCCGCGACGGTCGCCGCCCCGGCGGCCGAGACGATCGCCGCCCCGACTGCGGACGCCGACGAGTCCGCTGCTGCGACGACGGACCGCCCCACGGTCTGATCGCGCACCGAACGACACGAAGGCGCCGGCTCCTCGAGGAGTCGGCGCCTTCGTCGTCCGTTCAGAACGGAAGCAGCGGATCGATCGCGATGGCGACGAACAGGAGCGTCAGGTACGTGATCGACGCGTGGAAGACGCGCATGGGGCGGATCTGCTCTCCGCGGACGGCACGGTTGTAGAGCACGTGGGACTCGACGATGAACCAGCCGCCGAACACGAGAGCGGATGCCGTGTAGACGAGACCCATGCCCGCGACGGGAATGAGCAGAAGCGAGGAGGCGACGGTGGCCCAGGCGTACAGGATGACCTGCAGCCCGACCTGCTGGCCGTTGCGCGTCGCACCGAGCATCGGCACGTCCGCTTCCTGGTAGTCGCCCTTGTACTTCATCGACAGCGGCCAGTAGTGCGGCGGGGTCCAGAGGAAGACGAGGAGGAAGAGGACGAAGGGGGTCCAGGTCAGCGATCCGGTGACGGCCGACCATCCGATGAGCACCGGGAAGCACCCGGCGATGCCGCCCCAGACGATGTTCTGCTCGGTGCGGCGCTTCAGCAGCATCGTGTAGATGACCACGTAGAAGAAGATGGCCACGGCGCTCAGCGTTGCGGCCAGCCAGTTGGTGGCCAGCAGCAGCCAGAGCGTGGAGCCCACCGCCAGGCTCCAGGCGAACACGAGAGCGCCTCGCGGAGTCACCTCGCCCGTGACGAGCGGACGATTCTCGGTCCGACGCATGTGCGCGTCGATGTCGCGATCGAGGTACATGTTGAAGGTGGCGGCCGATCCGGCGCTCATGGCGCCGCCGATCACCGTCGCCAGCACGAGCCACAGGTTCGGCATCCCGCCCTGCGCCAGGATCATCACCGGCACCGTCGTCACCAGGAGCAGCTCGAGCACGCGGGGCTTGGTCAGCGCAACGTAGGCGCGGATCTTCTGGCCGAGGGGCAGGCCGATCGCGACATCGTTCCCGGCGGACACGCTCGACTGCACCATGCCCGCAGACCCCTTCCCCGGCTCACTCCAGACCTTCCCCCAGTCTAGGTCACGAGGCCATCGGGTGATCGCCCGAGCCGCAGCCGCCCACCGCCGATCGGTCGAGGTTCGACGGCGAATTGTCACGGACGACACATGCGGCCTGCGACCCGCGGCACTTCGCTAAGCTGAAAACACAGGCGTCGCCGAGCGCCGGCAGGCAGCGCTTCGACGCCGCCGAGGCCGGCTGGAGAGTCGGACGCACTCCCCTCTTTTCGAAAGGGCACCACGTGTCGGAACTGGTTTGGGATGAGATCGATCGGCGCGCGGTGGACACCGCTCGCGTGCTGGCCGCGGATGCCGTGGAGAAGGTGGGCAACGGACACCCCGGCACGGCGATGAGCCTCGCGCCGGCCGCATACCTGCTGTATCAGCGTGTGCTGCGTCACGATCCCTCCGACACGCACTGGCTCGGCCGTGACCGCTTCATCCTCTCCGCCGGACACTCCTCGCTGACGCAGTACGTGCAGCTCTATCTCGGCGGTTTCGGGCTCGAGCTGTCCGATCTCGAGTCGCTGCGCACCTGGGGCTCCCTGACGCCGGGCCACCCGGAGTACGGCCACACGAAGGGTGTCGAGATCACGACGGGCCCGCTCGGCCAGGGCCTGTCCTCGGCTGTGGGCTTCGCGTACGCGGCCCGCTACGAGCGCGGCTTGTTCGACCCCGAGGCGGCGGCCGGCACGAGCCCGTTCGACCACTTCGTGTACGTGATCGCGGGCGACGGCGACCTCCAGGAAGGAGTCACCAGCGAGGCCTCGAGCCTGGCCGGTCACCAGAACCTCGGAAACCTCATCGCCATCTACGACTCGAACCAGATCTCGATCGAGGACGACACCAACGTCGCCTTCACCGAGGACGTCGCCGCCCGATACGAGGCCTACGGGTGGCAGGTCCAGACGGTCGACTGGAAGAAGACCGGGGAGTACGTCGAAGACGTCGCCGAGCTGTACGCCGCGATCGAGGCCGCCAAGGGCGAGACCGACAAGCCGTCGCTCATCATCCTGAAGACGATCATCGGATGGCCCTCGCCCGGCAAGCAGAACAGCGGAAAGATCCACGGCTCCGCCTTGGGCGCCGACGAGCTGGCGGCGACGAAGAAGGTCCTCGGGTTCGACCCGGAGAAGTCCTTCGTCGTCGACGACGACGTGATCGCGCACACGCGCGCTCTCCAGGAGCGGGCCACCGAGGCGCGCGCGGCCTGGCAGGTCGACTTCGACGCGTGGGCTGCGGCCAACCCCGAGCGCAAGGCACTGCTGGAGCGTCTGGAAGCCGGCGAGCTGCCCGCCGATGTCTCCGTCCCGGAGTTCACCTCCGGTAAGGACGTGTCCACGCGCGCCGCTTCGGGTCAGGTCATCAACGCGCTCGCCGCGCAGCTTCCGGAGCTCTGGGGCGGTTCCGCCGACCTGGCCGAGTCGAACCTCACGACGATCAAGGACGCCAAGTCGTTCATTCCCGCCGAGTGGTCGACCCACGAGTGGTCGGGCGACCCGTACGGGCGTGTGCTGCACTTCGGCATCCGCGAGCACGCGATGGGTGCGATCGTCAACGGCATCAAGCTGCACGGTCCGACACGCCCGTTCGGCGGCACGTTCCTGATCTTCAGCGACTACATGCGCCCGCCGGTGCGCTTGGCCGCTCTGATGGACATCCCCTCGATCTTCGTGTGGACGCACGACTCGGTCGCCCTCGGCGAGGACGGACCGACGCATCAGCCGATCGAGCAGCTGTCGACGCTGCGCCTCATTCCGAACTTCACCGTGGTGCGCCCGGCGGATGCGAACGAGACGTCCGCGGCCTGGCTGGAGATCGTCCGTCGCACCAGCGGCGGCCCGGTCGGCATCGCGTTGACGCGTCAGAACATCCCCGTGTTCCCCCGCGGCGAGGCGGGCTTCGCGACGACCGACGGCGTGGCGAAGGGTGCGTATGTGCTCATCGACGCCGAGGGCGGACAGCCCGACGTGATCATCATCGCGACCGGCTCCGAGGTGCAGCTGGCCGTCGCGGCCCGCGAGACCTTGGCCGCCGAGGGCATCCAGGCGCGCGTCGTCTCGGCCCCGTCGCTGGAGTGGTTCGCCGAGCAGGATGCCGCCTACCGCGAGAGCGTGCTGCCGGCCGCCGTCACGGCGCGCGTGTCCGTCGAGGCCGGGTCGACCCCGCTCTGGCGCGGCATCGTGGGCGATGCCGGCCGTACGGTCGGCATCGACCACTTCGGCGCCTCCGCCGATTACAAGACCCTGTTCGAGAAGTTCGGTATCACCACCGATGCGGTCGTGGAAGCGGCCCGCGCAACCGTCAAGGAGAACGCATGAGCACCCCCACCCCGGGCTCGACCCCGACCCAGCAGCTCGTCGACGCCGGCGTCAGTATCTGGCTCGACGACCTCTCCCGCGCGCGCATCGCGTCGGGCAACCTCGCCGACCTGATCTCGTCGCGCAATGTCTCAGGCGTCACGACGAACCCGTCGATCTTCCAGGCCGCCATCGGCAACCAGAACGACGACTCGTACGACGCACCGCTGGCCGCGCTGGCCGAAGGCGGCGCGGATGTCGACGCCGCGATCTTCGAGCTGACGACCACCGACGTGCGTGACGCCGCCGACATCTTCCGCGGCGTGTTCGACGCGACGGGCGGCGTAGACGGCCGCGTGTCGATCGAGGTCTCCCCCGATCTCGCCCACGACACCGACGCCACCGTCGCCGAGGCGGAGAAGCTGTGGGCCAAGGTCGACCGGCCCAACGCCCTCATCAAGATCCCCGCGACCAAGGCCGGCCTGCCCGCGATCACCGCGGTCATCGGCGCGGGCATCTCGGTCAACGTGACGCTGATCTTCTCGCTCGAGCGGTACGCCGAGGTCATCGACGCCTACCTGGCGGGCCTGGAGCAGGCGAAGGCGGCCGGGCATGACCTGTCCGGCATCCACTCCGTCGCCTCGTTCTTCGTCTCGCGCGTGGACACCGAGGTCGACAAGCGTCTGTCGGCTTTCGAGAGCGAGGATGCCGAGGCACTGAAGAGCCGCGCGGGCCTGGCGAACGCGCGTCTGGCCTACGAGCTGTTCGAGCAGCAGTTCGCGACCGCGCGCGCTCAGGAGCTCATCTCCGCCGGCGCGAACGTGCAGCGTCCGCTGTGGGCCTCGACCGGTGTGAAGGACCCTGCGCTGCCCGACACGCTCTACGTCACCGAGCTCGTCGCGCCCGGCACCGTCAACACGATGCCGGAGAAGACGCTCGAGGCCACCTTCGACCACGGTGTCATCACCGGCGACACCGTCACCGGTGCCTACGAAGACGCTCACCTGGTCTTCTCGCAGCTCGCCGAACTCGGCGTCGACATCAACGATGTCACCCAGACGCTCGAGGACGAGGGTGTCGCGAAGTTCATCGCCTCGTGGCAGGACCTCAAGAAGACCGTCGCCGAGGCGCTGGCGACGGCCCCGGAGACCAGCCGGTGAGTTTCGAGATCCACGTCTCGGGTCACGTCAAGCAGGTCGTCGACCAGACCGTTCCGGGTCTGGTCGACGACCTGGTCGCCAGCGGTATCACCGCCGGCGACCCCGACCTGTGGGGACCCGAGGCGGCATCCGAGGCGGCTGTCCGCCTCGGATGGGTGGACGCGGTCAGCGTGTCACGGCCCCTCGTCGACGAGATCCTCGCGTTGCGCGCAGATCTCGTCGCACGGGGTCTCACCCGCGTCGTGCTCGCGGGGATGGGAGGCTCATCCCTCGCGCCGGAGGTCATCACCCGCACGGCAGGTGTACCGCTGGTGATCCTCGACTCGACCGACCCGGCGCAGGTCCTGGCCGCGATCGACGGGGATGCCGAGTCCGGCAGCCTCGCGCAGACGGTTCTCGTCGTCGCATCGAAGTCGGGCTCGACCATCGAGACCGATTCTGCGCAGCGCGCCTTCGCGGCCGCCTGGTCCGATCTCGGCATCGATCCGTCCGAGCGCATCGTCGTGGTCACCGACCCGGGATCCCCGCTCGAGCAATCCGCCCGCGAGGCCGGCTACCGCGTGTTCACCGCCGACCCGAACGTGGGGGGACGCTATTCGGCGCTCACGGCCTTCGGGCTGGTGCCCTCCGGGCTCGCGGGCGTGGACATCGCTGAGCTCCTGGACGAGGCGGAGGCGACGCTTCTGGAGGTCGCCATCGACGACCCCCGCAACCCCGCACTCACGCTCGCCGCGGCCATCGCCGGTGGCGACCCGCGGCGCGACAAGCTGGGCCTGATCAGCGACGGCACGCACATCGTGGGCCTGCCCGACTGGATCGAGCAGCTCGTGGCGGAGTCGACCGGCAAGAACGGCACCGGCATCCTTCCCGTGGTGCTGCTGCCGCTGTCCCCGGAGGTCGACCAGACCCCGGCAGACATGCAGCTCGTGCGTCTCGTGGATGATGCCGTGCATTTCCGGCTGATCGAGCAACACCCCGACGAGGTACTCGTCAGCGGTTCGCT
Organism: Microbacterium sp. SCN 69-37; assembly: GCF_001724435.1. Classification (NCBI taxonomy): domain Bacteria; kingdom Bacillati; phylum Actinomycetota; class Actinomycetes; order Micrococcales; family Microbacteriaceae; genus Microbacterium; species Microbacterium sp. SCN 69-37. The sequence continues at coordinate 24,647 of NZ_MEEL01000019.1, read as the reverse complement.
GGGCGCTCAGTTCGTCGTCTGGGAGTACGCGACGGCCATCGCGGGACGCATGCTGGGCATCAATCCGTTCGACCAGCCCGACGTCGAGTCCGCCAAGGCCGCCGCTCGCGCGCTGCTCGATTCTCGCCCCGCCCTCAGCGACCCCGCCTTCACAGCGAACGGCGTCGAGGTGCGCGTGTCCGATCCCGAGCTGGCCGCGTCCGGCACACTCGCCGGAGTGCTGGACGCCCTGTGGGCTCGTCTCGGTCCCGACGGCTACGTCGCCGTGCAGGCCTACGCCGATCGCACCTCGGTGCCTCAGCTTTCCGGCATCCGCGAACTCATCGCCGCCGATACGGGTCGACCCGTCACGTTCGGCTGGGGGCCCCGCTTCCTGCACTCCACGGGTCAGTTCCACAAGGGCGGGCCCGCCACCGGGGTGTTCCTGCAGATCATCGGAGCCGGTGAGGTCGATCTGGAAATACCCGGTCGCCCGTTCACGTTCCGTCAGTTGATCACCGCTCAGGCGGCCGGCGACGCGGATGTGCTCGTCGCGCACGGACGACCCGTGGTCACCCTCACCCTGACCGACCCTCAGGTCGAGGTGCTTTCCCTGTTCGAGGCCGCGCAGTAGCGCGACCAGGAGGAGTCTTTCTCGATGACTGCCGAGATCTCGCGCGACCACAATCCGTTGCGCGATCCCGATGACCGCCGCCTCAACCGCATCGCCGGTCCCAGCGCGCTGGTGATCTTCGGCGTGACAGGCGATCTGTCGCGCAAGAAGCTGATGCCGGCCGTGTACGACCTGGCCAACCGCGGTCTGCTGCCACCCGGATTCGCGTTGGTCGGCTTCGCCCGACGCGACTGGGAGGATCAGGACTTCGCGAACGTCGTCCACGATGCCGTTCGTCAGTACGCGCGCACGCCGTTCCGCGAGGAGACGTGGAAGCAGCTGCTGCAGGGCATCCGCTTCGTGTCGGGCGAGTTCGGCGACGACGACGCGTTCCGCCGGCTGCGCGAGACGGTGGAGAAGCTCGACGTCGAACGGGGAACGATGGGAAACCACGCGTTCTACCTGTCCATCCCGCCGCGCGACTTCCCCATCGTCGCCAAGCAGCTGAAGGCGTCCGGCCTCGTCGACGACAAGTCGAACAACCCGGATGCCTGGCGCCGTGTCGTCATCGAGAAGCCCTTCGGCAGCGACCTGCAGACGGCCCGCGAGCTCAACGCCACGCTCGAGGTCGCCTTTCCGGCCGACTCGATCTTCCGCATCGACCACTACCTCGGTAAGGAGACGGTGCAGAACATCCTCGCGCTGCGCTTCGCGAACGAGCTGTACGAGCCGCTGTGGAACGCCAATTACGTCGACCACGTGCAGATCACGATGGCCGAGGACATCGGCGTCGGAGGCCGCGCGGGCTATTACGACGGTATCGGCGCGGCACGCGACGTCATCCAGAACCACCTTCTCCAGCTGCTCGCACTGACCGCGATGGAGGAGCCCATCTCGATGGACGCGAAGGATCTGCGCGCGGAGAAGGAGAAGGTGCTCGCGGCGGTGCGCCTGCCCGATGATCTGTCCACGGCCACGGCACGAGGTCAGTACGGTGGCGGCTGGCAGGGTGGCGAGAAGGTCACCGGCTTCCTCGAAGAGGACGGCATGAACCCGGAGTCGACGACCGAGACGTACGCGGCCGTGAAGCTCGAGATCGCGACGCGACGCTGGGCGGGCGTGCCCTTCTACCTGCGCACCGGCAAACGCTTGGGACGACGGGTGACGGAGATCGCCGTCGTGTTCAAGCGCGCACCGCAGCTGCTGTTCCAGCGCAACCAGACGCTCGAGCTCGGACAGAACGCGCTCGTGATCCGCGTGCAGCCCGACGAAGGTGTGACGATCCGATTCGGCTCGAAGGTGCCCGGTGCGGGCAACGAGGTGCGCGACGTCACGATGGACTTCGGCTACGGCCACGCGTTCACCGAGTCGAGCCCCGAGGCGTACGAACGCCTCATCCTCGACGTGCTGCTGGGCGACCCGCCGCTGTTTCCCCGTCACGAGGAGGTGGAGCTCTCGTGGAAGATCCTCGACCCCGTCGAGGAGTACTGGAGCGCCCAGGGCGGACCGCTCGAACAATACTCCCCCGGCTCGTGGGGTCCTCCCTCGGCCGATGAACTTCTGGCCCGCGACGGCCGCGTCTGGAGGCGTCCATGATCGTCGACCTGCCCGACACCACGGTGTCGAAGATCGCGCGTTCGCTCGTGAGCGTACGCGAGGAGGGCGGCGCCGTCGCCCTCGGTCGGGTGCTGACCCTGGTGATCGTCACGACCCACGGCCTGCACGAGGAAGCGATCGAGGCTGCCAACGACGCCTCTCGTGAGCACCCGATGCGCGTCATCGTGCTCATGGCGAATCCCGAAGGCGACGCCAAGCTCGACGCGCAGATCCGCGTCGGAGGCGACGCCGGCGCCAGCGAGGTCGTGGTGCTGCGCGCGCAGGGCGACGTCGCAACCAATCAGGAGGGCCTCGTGACCGGGCTCCTGCTGCCGGATGCGCCCGTCATCGCGTGGTGGCCCGACTTCCCTCCCACCAAGCCCGCGGCATCCGACATCGGCCGCATGGCCCAGCGCCGCATCACCGACGCGTCGACGAAGCCCTACGCCAAGGATCGCCTCTCGCGTCTCGGACCGTCGTACGAGCCCGGCGACACCGACCTCGCGTGGACACGCCTGACGCACTGGCGGGAGCAGTTGGCGGCGGTGCTCGACCAGCCGCCCTACGAGCCGGTGACGGGCGTCGAGGTGGTCGGAGCCGGCAGCTCGCCCTCGACCGGTCTGCTCGCCGCATGGCTGCGACTCAAGCTCGACGTGCCGGTCACCTGGCGCTACTCGCCCCCGGAGGAATGGGAGCACGGCATCCAGAAGGTGCGGCTGACGCGTGCGAGCGGCGACATCGTGCTCGAGCGGACGAACGACATCGACGCCACGCTCACGCAGCCCGGACAGCCGTCGCACGACATCGTCCTCCCCCGCCGGACACTGCGCGAATGCCTCGCGGAGGAACTGCGCAGGCTCGATCCGGACCTCCTGTATGGTCGAGTGATCACGGAGGGCTGGGAGCTTCTCGGCCCGGCGACCACGAGCGAGTCCTAGGAGTTCCGATGGCGCAGATGTGGACCGAGAAGCGCGTCGTGATCAGCCCTGACGCGCCGACGCTGGCGGCGGCGGTCGCCGAACGCCTGCTGTCCCGTCTCGCCCGTCGATCGGCCGCAGGCAAGACGACCCACATCGCTCTGGCGGGCGGCCAGATCGGCACTGCGGTGCTGCGCGCCGCCGGCGACAGCCCTCGGCGTGCCGACATCGACTGGTCGCTCGTGCACATCTGGTGGGGCGACGAGGTGTTCACGACGCCGGACGACGTCGATCGCCGCGACAGCGCCGCCCGCGCCGCGCTCTTGGACCGGGTCGCGCTGCCGGCGAGCAACATCCACGCGATCGCGGCCAGTGACGTCGCCGCCGATCCGGATGCCGCCGCGGCCGCGTACGCCGACGAGCTGTCGCGCTTCGGCACGCCGGAGCAGGCGTGGCCGGAGTTCTACGTCTGCTTCCTCGGCGTCGGCTCCGATGGACACGTCGCGTCGCTCTTCCCCGATCGGGTCGAGATCCAGCTGACGGACCGTACGGTGGTCGCCGTTCGCGACGCCCCGAAGCCGCCCCCCGTGCGCGTCACGATGACCCGCCCGGTGATCAACTCGGCGCGCTTCGTCTGGCTCGTCGTCTCTGGTACCGACAAGGCCGCCGCCCTCGGACTGGCCCTCGCCGGCGCCAGCTATGAGACGGTGCCGGCCGCAGGTGCAAAGGGCCGCAAGAAGACGATGTTCTTCGTCGACGAGGCCGCCGCGGCGAACGTGCCGGCGGAGCTCATCGACCAAGACTTCTGATCGACGCCGATATCACGTCAGAAGCCCTCGTACGCAACGATCATTCGTCGCACGAGGGCTTCTTCGTCGACCGTGAGGCCGGAAGGTCAGGCTTGGCCGCGGCGTTCCCGCAGCTGCTGCAGGGCGTCATCGAGAAGGGCATCGGCCTCTTCGTCGGTGCGACGCTCCTTCACATAAGCCAGATGCGTCTTGTAGGGCTCGGTCTTCGCGAGAGCGGGGGGGTTGTCCTTGTCACGTCCCGCCGGCAGTCCCGAGTGCGGAGAATCGATGACGTCGGGGATCTCCTCCTCCGCGATTCCCGCGGCGAAGTAGCGGACGGTCTCGTTTCCCAGCGCATCCCAGTACGACACGGCGATGCGGTCGGCGTGATGGCCATGGTCCTGCTCGCCCATGGGACCGGCACCCACTCGGGTGCCACGAATCGCGTTTCCGCCGGTTGCCATCAGAGCCCCTGGAATTTGGTGATGAGTCCGAGCGCGACGATCGCGACGAACCAGACGAGTGCGAGGACGACCGTGAAACGGTTGAGGTTGCGTTCCGCGAGACCCGACGATCCGAGCGCTGAACTCATGCCGCCGCCGAACATGTCGGACAGACCGCCACCGCGCCCCTTGTGCAGGAGGATCAGGAGGGTCAGCAGGAGGCTGGTGATGCCCAGCACCACCTGCAGTACGAACTCGAGGATATCCACAGTCGAAAATGCCTTTCGCGGCGCTCGCGTCATCGAGCGCACAAAGGTCGAGTATACCGACGTTTCGGCTCGCACCCGCGGTGCCGCTCAACGACCGGGCCTTGGATCCCGGTCGTTGAGCGAGCGAAGCGAGTCGAAACGCAGGCCGACGCGCGCGGAACCGCAGCGTGTCAGACGCCGACGTGTTTCTGGTAGCGGATGATGGCGGCGAACTCGTCGGCCACCAGGCTCGCGCCGCCGACGAGCGCGCCGTCGACATCGGGCTCACGCATGAAGCTGGCGATGTTGCCCGACTTCACCGAACCGCCGTAGAGCACACGGGTACGCGCCGCGGCGTCCGCACCGAGAGTCTCGGAGAGCACCTGGCGCAGCGCCGTGCACACCTCCTGAGCCTGTTCGGGCGACGCCACCTGACCGGTGCCGATGGCCCAGACGGGCTCGTAAGCGACCACGATGTCCGCGTCGGCCGCAACTCCGGCCAGAGCCGCCTGCAGCTGAGCGACCGAGACCGCCGTGGGCCCCGACTGTTCGCGCTGCTCCAGCGTCTCACCCACGCAGATCACCGGAACCAGGCCGTGCCGCAGCGCCGCCTGAACCTTCTCGGCGACGATCGCGTCGGACTCGTGGTGGTACTCGCGACGCTCGGAGTGACCGATGATCACGTACCGGCAGGCGAGCTTGCTCAGGAAGGCTCCCGAGACCTCGCCCGTGTACGCGCCGCTGTCGTGCGTCGACAGGTCCTGCGCCCCGAGTGCGAAGGGGATCTTGTCGGCGTCCAACAGCGTCTGGACGGTGCGCAGATCGGTGAACGGCGGGAAGACGGCCACCTCGACCGAGCCCTCGTCGTGCCCGGCATCCTTGAGCGTCCAGTGCAGCTTCTGCACGAACGCGACCGCCTGCAGGTGGTCGAGGTTCATCTTCCAGTTGCCGGCGATGAGCGGTGTGCGCGACATCAGGCCTCCCATCCCAGGATCTCCAGCCCGGGGAGCTTCTTGCCCTCCAGGAACTCCAGGCTCGCGCCACCGCCGGTCGAGATGTGACCGAACTGGTCGTCCGCGAAACCGAGCTGACGAACGGCCGCCGCCGAGTCACCGCCACCGACGACCGACAGACCGTCGACCTCGGTGAGCGCCTGCGCGACCGTCTTCGTCCCGGCCGCGAAGGCCGGCATCTCGAACACCCCCATCGGACCGTTCCAGAACACCGTCTTCGCGCCGCGGATCGCGTCGGCGAAGATCTCCGCCGTACGCGGACCGATGTCCAGACCCATGCCGTCGGCGCCGAAGGGAGTGTCCTCCAGCGCGTCGGCGGCGGCGACGACGTGATCGGCGTCGGCGGCGAAGCCGGATGCCATGACCGCGTCGACGGGGAGGATCAGCTCGACCCCGCGCGCCGCGGCATCCGCGATGTAGCCCTTGACGGTCTCGATCTGATCGGTCTCGAGGAGGCTCTTGCCCACCGGGTGGCCCTGAGCGGCCAGGAAGGTGAAGAGCATGCCGCCGCCGACGAGGATCTTGTCCGCGCGAGGCAGCAGATGGGCGATGACACCCAGCTTGTCGCTCACCTTCGACCCGCCGAGGACGACGGCGTACGGACGCTCGGGATTCTCCGTGAGGCGATCGAGGACGTCGACCTCCTTCTCGATCAGATATCCCGCGGCCGACGGCAGAAGCTCGGCGAGGTCGTAGACCGACGCCTGCTTGCGGTGCACGACGCCGAAGCCATCGGAAACGAGCACATCGCCGAGGGCGGCGAGCTGCTCCGCGAAGGCGCGACGCTCGGCGTCGTCCTTCGCGGTCTCACCGGGGTTGAAGCGCAGGTTCTCGATGACGGTCACATCGCCGTCCTCGAGGGCCGCGACGGCCTCCTGCGCGGACTCCCCCACCGTGTCGCGGGCGAAGACGACGGGCTTGCCGAGCAGCTCGGAGAGGCGCTGAGCGACCGGCTCGAGGCTGTACTTGGGGTCGGGCGCGCCGTCCGGGCGTCCGAGGTGGGAGCACGCGATGACGCGCGCGCCCTGGTTGATGAGCTCGTTGAGGGTCGGAAGAGCCGCCCGGATACGGCCATCGTCCGTGATGACGCCGTCCTTCAGAGGGACGTTGAAGTCAACACGGACGATGACACGCTTACCGGCCAGCGACCCGAGGGATGCAAGGGTGCGCAAAGCCATGGTGAAGCCTCAGAGCTTGTCGGCGACGAGCTCGGTGAGGTCGACGAGGCGGTTCGAGTAGCCCCACTCGTTGTCGTACCAGGACGACACCTTCACGAGGTTGCCGGAGACGTTCGTCTGACCCGCGTCGAAGACCGACGAGTGTGGGTCGAGCTGGATGTCGCTGGAGACGATGGCGTCCTCGTTGTACTTGAGGTAGCCGACGAGCTCGCCCTCCTCCGCCGCCTTCTTGTACGCGGCGTTGATGACCTCGGCCGTGAGGCCCTCGGTCGGGGTGATGATCGTGAGGTCGACGATCGAGCCGGTGGGAACCGGCACGCGGTACGACGAACCGCTCAGCTTGCCGTTGAGCTCGGGCAGCACGAGACCGATCGCCTTGGCCGCACCGGTGGAGGCCGGGACGATGTTGATCGCGGCGGCGCGGGCGCGGTGCAGGTCGCTGTGCGGGCCGTCCTGCAGGTTCTGGTCGGCCGTGTAGGCGTGCGCCGTCATCATGAACCCGCGCTCGATGCCGAAGTTGTCGTTGAAGACCTTGGCGAGGGGCGCGAGGCAGTTCGTGGTGCAGGAGGCGTTGGAGATGATGTTCATCGTCGCCGAGTCGTAGTCGCCGTCGTTGACACCCATGACGAAGGTGCCGTCGACGTCGGTGCCGGGAGCGGAGATGATGACCTTCTTCGCGCCGCCTTCGATGTGCTTCTTCGCGTCGACGGCCTTGGTGAAGCGACCGGTCGACTCGATGACGATGTCGACACCGAGCTCGCCCCACGGGAGGTTCGCCGGGTCGCGCTCTTCGAAGACCTTGATGGCCTTGCCGTTGACGGTGATGGAGTCAGCATCGTACGAGACCTCGGCGTCGAGGCGGCCGCCGACGGAGTCGTACTTCAGCAGGTGGGCGAGGGTCTTGTTGTCGGTGAGGTCGTTCACCGCCACGATGTCGAGGTCAGCTCCCTGCTCCAGCGCGGCACGGAGGAAGTTGCGGCCGATACGGCCGAAGCCGTTGATTCCGATCTTGACAGACACGTTGTCTCCCGGTTCATGTCGCGACGGCGACGACGTTTCGACGCGCCACTCGCGAACTTGGTGTGTGAAGGAAAAAGGATGCCGGGTCACCGCCCGTCGCCGGGAGGGACCCGGCATCCTCACCTGGTCTTGAGACTACTACTTGAGCAGTCCGGCCGTCTTCTCGCGCGCCGTCGAAAAGCGCTCGGCGACGTTGCCCCAGTTGGCGATGTTCCAGACGGCCTTGACGTAGTCGGCCTTGACGTTGAGATAGTCCAGGTAGAAGGCGTGCTCCCACATGTCCAGCTGGAAGACCGGGATGGTTCCCTGCGCCGTGTTCGACTGCTGGTCGAACAGCTGCTGGATGATCAGCTGCTCGCCGATCGTGTCCCAGCTGAGCACCGCCCAGCCCGAGCCCTGGATGCCGGTCGCGGCAGCCGTGAAGTGCGCCTGGAACTTGTCGAAGCCGCCGAAGAACTCGTCGATGGCCGCCTTCAGCTCGCCCTCGGGAGCCCCGCCGCCGCCGTCGCTGGCCGGCGCGAGGTTGGTCCAGAAGATCGAGTGGTTGACGTGCCCGCCGAGGTTGAAGGCGAGGTCCTTCTCGAGCTTGTTGACGTTCGCGAGGTTGCCGCTCTCACGGGCCTCGGCGAGCTGCTCGAGCGCGGTGTTCGCGCCGGTCACGTACGCCTGGTGGTGCTTGTCGTGGTGAAGCTCCATGATTTTGCCGCTGATGTGCGGCTCAAGAGCCGCGAAATCGTAGGGGAGGTCGGGCAGCGTGTAGATCGCCATGTTCTCTTCTTCCTGTCGTCGGCGCCGCAACTGCGCTGCGGCGATGGGACATTGCCATCCTATTGAGGTGCAACGCGAGGGCGAGGGGGTTGTTCCCTCTGAGAACGAGATGTAAGCGCCTCCGACGACCTCAGTCCTCGAGACCCTCCGGTACCGCCGCGTCGGTGCCGGGGATGCCGTCGGCGACGGCCTTCTTGTCGGCCATCGCGAGCAGCCGTCGGATGCGGCCGGCGACGGCATCCTTGGTCAGCGGCGGATCGGCGTGGTGGCCGAGCTCGTCGAGGCTGGCGTCGCGGTGCGAGAGGCGCAGTTCGCCCGCTTCGCGCAGGTGATCGGGAACCTCCTCGCCGAGGATCTCCAGGGCGCGTTCGACGCGCGCGCATGCCGCGACGGCCGCCTGGGCCGAGCGACGCAGGTTGGCGTCGTCGAAGTTGACGAGGCGGTTGACGCCGGCGCGCACCTCACGACGCTGCCGCATCTCCTCCCAGGCCTGAGCCGTGCGCACCGCACCCATCTCGGCGAGGGCGACGCGGATGGCCTCGCCATCGCGAACGACGACCCGTGGCACCCCGCGCACCTCGCGGGCCTTGGCGGCGATGCCGATGCGATGGCCGGCGCCCACGAGCGCCATGGCCGCCTCGCCGGACGGGCAGGAGATCTCCAGCGCCGCCGACCGACCGGGGTCGGACAGCGTACCGCTCGCAAGGAACGCACCGCGCCATACGGCGGCCAGATCATGGCGAGCGCCCGTGGTCAGCTTGTTCGGAAGCCCCCGCACCGGACGGCGACGCGCATCGAGCAGACCGGTCTGACGCGCGAGCGTCTCGCCGCCTTCGATGACGCGGACGGCGAAGTGGCCGCCGGCGCGTCCGCCGGACGCCTGGACGCGGTGCAGCTCCGGGCGCACCCCGTAGATCTCCATGATGTCGCGGGCGACACGACGCGCAAGCGGGTCGGTCTCCAGTTCGGCCTCGACGGCGACGCGCCCGGCGATCGAGTGCAATCCACCGGAGAAGCGGAGGATGGCGGTGAGTTCGGCCACCCGCGCCGTGGGACGAGGGTCGCGCACCGCGGCCAGCTCTGACTTCACGTCAACGGTTGGCGACACAGCGATCCTTCGTTCGGGGGTGCGGGACAAAGGGATAGCCTACTCGCGACCGAGGTCGCGATGCTTCACACGAACGGCGACACCGGGGATCTCTGCCAGCCGGTCGGCGAGTTCCCGCGCGGTGACCACCGAACGGTGCTTGCCCCCGGTGCAGCCGACCGCCAGCACGGAATGACGCTTGTTCTCACGCTGATAGCCCGCCAGCACGGGGTGCAGAGCCTGGGCGTACGCGTCGATGAACTCGCGCGCGCCCTCTTGAGCCAGGACGAAGTCGCGCACGGGTTCTTCTTCACCCGTGTGTCCCTTCAACTCGGGGATCCAATACGGGTTCGGCAGAAAACGCATGTCGGCGACGAGATCGACGTCGGTCGGCAGACCGTATTTGAAGCCGAAGCTCATCACCGTGAGGGTGTGGCGCGCCTCTCCCGCGTCGCTGAAGAGGTCGACGACGCGCGAGGCGAGCTGATGGATGTTCATCTCACTCGTGTCGATGATGACGTCGGCGCTCTCGCGGATCACCCGGAGGCGATCGCGCTCGCGCAGGATGCCATCGAGGATCGTGCCCTCGCCCTGCAACGGATGCGGCCGCCTCACAGACTCGAACCGTCGCACGAGCACATCGTCTCCGGCGTCGAGGAACAGCACGCGCAGCTGGCGTCCCGCCCGCAGCGCATTGGTGACCGCCGGCAGCGCCTGAAAGAGATCGCGGCCGCGGACATCGACGACTGCGGCGAGCTTGGGAAGCGCTCCCCCGGCCATCTCGGTGAGTTCGAGGAGATGCCCGAGCATCTGCGGCGGCAGATTGTCGACGACGTACCACCCCAGGTCCTCGAGGGCGTTGGCTGCCGTGGTGCGCCCCGCTCCCGACATCCCCGTGACGATGAGCACCTCGCCGGCGCGCTGCTCGTCGGTCACGTGCTCTCCCTGGGTGTTCGAAAGCCGGTGCGGATGACCACAGCCTAGCGATTTGCGAGGCGCTGCTCGATCGCGGCCGCCAGTTTGGGGCCGATTCCGGGCAGCGCCGTCATCTCGTCCGCGGACGCATTGCTGAGCGCGGCGACGGAGCCGAAGTGCCGTAGCAGGGCCTTGATCCGTGCATCACCGAGCCCCGGGACCTCACCCAGCACGGTGGAGATGTCGCGCTTGCGGCGCTTTCGTTGATGGGTGATCGCGAAGCGGTGCGCTTCGTCGCGCAGGCGCTGGATCAGGTAGAGGGCCTCGGAGGTGCGGGGAAGGATCACCGGGAAGTCCTCCCCCGGCAGCCAGATCTCCTCCAAGCGCTTGGCGATGCCGCACAGTGCGATCTCGGCGTGCCCGGCATCCTCGAGGGCGCGTGCGGCAGCCGCGACCTGTGGCGCACCGCCGTCGACGACCAGCAGCTGCGGACGGTATGCGAACCGCGGTCGTTTGCGCTCGGTGACCACCGGCGACTCGCCATCGGCGGGATCGACCCCCGCCACCGCCGTTTCCGCAGCGGCGGCAGCGGCCTCGTCGCGGTCGACGTGGGCCAGGCGACGCGTCAGCACCTGATAGAGCGAGTCGGTGTCGTCGGTCGTCTCCGCGATGCTGAAGGAGCGGTACTGATCCTTGCGCGGCAGCCCGTCTTCGAAGACCACCATGGAGGCCACGACGTTGGTTCCCGACAGATGCGACACGTCGTAGCATTCGATCCGCAGCGGCGCCTCGTCCATGCCGAGGGCGAGTTGCAGGTCGGTGAGAGCTTTCGTGCGCGACGTGTAGTCGGACGTGCGGCGCGTCTTGTGCAGCAAGAGCGCCTGCTGCGCGTTGACGGTGGCGGTGCGCATCAGGTCGGCCTTGCGCCCGCGTTGGGCGACCTGCAGGCTCACGCGCTTGCCGCGCCGCTCCTGCAGCCACTGCTCCAGCTCCGCGGCATCATCCGGCAGGCGCGGCACCAGGACCTGGCGAGGGATGTCGGATGACTCAGCGTCACCGTACGTGCGCTGGAGCACCTGATCCACCAAGTCGGCGGAGGAGATGTCGAGCTCCTTGTCGATGGTCGTCGCACGGACACCGCGTACGCGACCGCCCCGGACGACGAAATGCTGCACCGCCGCCGAGAGTTCGTCCTCCGCGATGCCGAACAGATCGGCATCCGTGTCCTCGGCCAGCACCAGAGAACTGCGACTGAGCACCGCATCGATCGCCTGCAGCCGGTCGCGGTAGACCGCGGCCGATTCGTAGTCCATCGCCGCCGCCGCCTCGCGCATGCGCGCGGTGAGGTCACGCGCGAAGCGCTGGTCTCCGCCCGCCATGAAAGCGACGAAGTCGTCGACGATGGCGCGGTGCTCCTCGATCGTGACCTTCATCGAACACGGTCCGCCGCATCGACCGATCTGTCCCGGAAAGCACGGTCGTCCGGTCGCCATGGCCTTCTTGTACGACGCGTCGGAGCAGGTGCGGATGGGGAAGACCTTGATCATCAGGTCGATCGTGTCGTGCACCGCCCACACCTTCGGGTACGGGCCGAAATAGCGCGCTCCGGGAATGCGCCGATTGCGGGTCACGATGACGCGCGGCGCCTCGTCGGCCAAGGTGATCGCCATGTAGGGGTAGGACTTGTCGTCCTTGTAGCGCACGTTGAACGGCGGCGAGAACTCTTGGATCCACATGTACTCCAGCTGCAGCGACTCGACATCGCTGCCGACCACCGTCCACTCCACGGATGCCGCCGTGAGCACCATCCGGCGGGTGCGCTCGTGCAGGGTGTGCAGCGGCGCGAAGTAGTTGGACAACCGGGCGCGCAGATTCTTGGCCTTGCCGACGTAGAGGACGCGGCCGTCCGCGTCGCGGAAGCGGTAGACCCCGGGCTGCGTGGGGATCTCCCCCGGCTTCGGCTTGTAAGGAAGCGCGTCGGCCATCGTCACCCGGCCTTCCGCACCGGCCCCCGCGCCGTCGCTCCCGCGTCAGACGGCCCTGCCGCGAGGATCTCGGCCAGGAAGGCGCCGGTGTGGCTCTCTTCGACGCGTGCCACCTGCTCGGGCGTCCCCGTCGCGACGATGCGGCCTCCGCCCGAACCACCCTCGGGCCCCAGGTCGATGATCCAGTCGGCCGACTTGATCACGTCGAGATTGTGCTCGATGACAACGACCGTGTTCCCCTTGTCGACGAGGCCGCCCAGCACTTTCAGCAGCAGAGACACGTCTTCGAAGTGCAGCCCGGTCGTGGGCTCGTCGAGCACGTAGATGCTGCGCCCGTTCGAGCGGCGCTGCAGCTCGGTCGCGAGCTTGACGCGCTGAGCCTCGCCGCCGGAGAGCGTCGTCGCCGACTGTCCGAGTCGGACATACCCGAGCCCGACGTCGACAAGGGTCTTCAGGAAGCGGTGGATCGCTTGGATCGGCTCGAAGAAGTCGGCCGCCTCGGAGATCGGCATCTCCAGCACCTCGGCGATGTTCTTGCCCTTGTAGTGCACGGCGAGCGTGTCACGGTTGTAGCGCTTGCCGTGACAGACCTCGCAGTCGACATAGACGTCGGGGAGGAAGTTCATCTCGATCTTGATCGTGCCGTCGCCCGAGCAGGCCTCGCAACGACCGCCCTTGACGTTGAAGCTGAACCGACCCGGCTGGTAGCCGCGCACCTTCGCCTCGGGCGTCTCGCTGAACAGGGTGCGGATGCGATCGAACACGCCCGTGTAGGTCGCGGGGTTGGATCGCGGTGTCCGCCCGATCGGGGCCTGATCGACGTGCACGACCTTGTCGAGGTTGTCGAGGCCGGTGATTCGGGTGTGCTTGCCCGCCACGCGGCGCGCTCCGTTGAGCTTGGTCGCGAGGACTTCGTAGAGAATGCCGTTGACCAGAGTCGACTTGCCCGAGCCGCTGACGCCCGTCACTGCGGTGAGAACCCCGAGGGGGAATTCGGCGGTGACGTTCTGCAGGTTGTTCTCGCGCGCGCCGACGACGGTCAGCATTCTCTTCTTGTCGACCTTGCGACGCTTCTTGGGCGTCGCGATCGCCCGCCGCCCGCTGAGGTACGCGCCCGTCAGGGAGCGCTCCTCCTCGAGCAGCGACGACAGCGGACCCGAATGCACGACCTCGCCTCCGTCGACACCCGCGCGGGGCCCGATGTCGACGATCCAGTCCGACGCCTGCACGGTCTCCTCGTCGTGCTCGACGACGATGAGGGTGTTGCCCAGATCCTTCAGCCGGACGAGGGTCTCGATCAGCCGGCGGTTGTCGCGTTGGTGCAGTCCGATGGAGGGTTCGTCGAGCACGTACAGCACGCCCGTCAGCCCGGAGCCGATCTGCGTCGCGAGCCGGATGCGCTGGGCCTCCCCACCGGAGAGCGAGCCCGCGGAGCGTCCGAGGCTCAGATAGTTGAGTCCGACCTGCACGAGGAAGTCCAAGCGCGCGCGGATCTCCCTGAGGACGGCAGCGGCGATCTTGGCTTCGCGGTCGGTCAGCTCGAGCTGCGCGAAGTACTGCTGCGCGTCGGCCAGACTCATGCGCGACGCATCGGCGATCGAATGGTCGTGCACCAGGACGGCCAGCACCTCGGGCTTCAGACGGTCGCCGTGACACACGGGACACGGGACCTCACGAAGGTATTCCGCCCATCGCTGGCGCTGCGCGTCGGTCTCGGCCTGGGTGTACTGACGCTCGATGTAGGGCACCACCCCCTCGAACCCGGACGAGTAGCGCATCTCCCGGCCGTAGCGGTTTCGCCACTTCACCGTGACCTTGTAGTTCTCGCCGCGAAGGATCGCATCCTGGACGTCGGTGGACAGGTCTCGCCACGGTGTGTCGAGCGAGAAGTCGAGGTCATCGGCCAGGCCCACCAGGAGGCGCTCGTAATACTGGTACAGCCCCTTGCCCTGTGTCGTCCATGGGATGATGACGCCGTCGTTGATCGACAGCTCTTCATCGCCCAGCATCAGCTCGACATCGACCGACATCCGCGTGCCCAGACCGGAACAGGTGGGGCACGCGCCGAAGGGAGCGTTGAACGAGAAGGTACGCGGCTCGATTTCGGTCAGCTGCAGCGGATGCCCGTTCGGACAGGCGAGCTTCTCGCTGAAACTCACCCACGCGTCGTCGCCTTCTTCGTCGACGAAGTTGATCTGCACGATGCCGTCGGCGAGGCCGAGCGCGGTCTCGACCGAATCGGTGACGCGGCCGAGGATGTCGCCACTTGCCACGAGCCGGTCGACCACGACCGCGATGTCATGCTTGTAGCTCTTCTTGAGCGTCGGGGGCTCCGCGAGCTGAATCAGGTCGCCGTCCACGACGGCGCGGGCGTATCCCTTGGCCGACAGCTCCTTGAAGAGGTCGACGAACTCGCCCTTCTTCTGAGTCACGACCGGGGCCACGATCTGATAGCGCGTGCGCTCGGGCAGTTCCATGAGCTGATCGGCGATCTGCTGCACGGTCTGCCGCTGGATCTGGGCGCCGCACTCGGGACAGTGCGGAACACCGATACGCGCCCACAGCAGACGCATGTAGTCGTGGATCTCGGTGATCGTGCCGACCGTCGAACGCGGGTTGCGGTTCGTCGACTTCTGATCGATCGAGACGGCGGGACTCAATCCCTCGATGAAGTCGACGTCCGGGCGGTCGACCTGACCGAGGAACTGCCGCGCGTACGCGCTCAGCGACTCCACGTAACGACGCTGACCTTCGGCGAAGATCGTGTCGAAAGCGAGGCTGGACTTGCCCGAACCGGAGAGGCCGGTGAAGACGACGAGGGAGTCGCGCGGGATGTCGAGATCCACGTTCTTGAGGTTGTGGACGCGGGCTCCGCGCACGCTGAGTTTCGACGAGGCAACAGGGACGATGGGCACCGGACAAGTCTAGGTGTGGCCTCCGACACCGGATCCGAGGTGCGCTCTGGGCGTAGCCTCCTCAGTCCGGCCGACGGCCGGCGAAGGGGGCGAGACCGTCGCGCAGTGCCGCAAGTTGGTCGGCATCCATCCCGACTCTCGCCATGATCTGCGCCGGCACGTCGAGAGCCCGGGCCCGCAGAGACGTGCCGTCGGCGGTGAGCGCGATATCCAGCACCCGCTCGTCGTCAGTGCGGCGCGTGCGACTGACCCGCCCCTGCGCCTCGAGGCGCTTGACGAGCGGCGACAGGGTGGCCGGTTCCATCGCAAGCTCCTCCGCGAGCTCACCCAGCGAGCGCGGCGAGTGCTCCCAGAGGGCGAGCATCACGAGGTACTGCGGGTGCGTCAGGCCGAGGGGATCGAGGACAGGACGATAGATGGAGACGACGTTGCGTGCGGCCGTCACGAGAGCGAAGCACAGCTGGTTCTCGAGCTTCAGCAGATCGTCGCGCGCATCCATGCCTCTACTGTACTCATTTCGTTAGTACACTAATGTTCATGACACGAAACGATGCCGAGCGGCCGCCGCTGCGTCAACGGGTGCGCGACGCCGGCGGGTGGTACACGTACCTCAACACGCGGCTCATCCGCCTGGCCGGTCCCGCGTCGGTCGGGCCGTACGAGAGCGAGCCCGAGCCGGCGCGCGCCGAACGGGCCTGCCCGCTCTGCGGCCACGCGATGTCCCAGCACACGTTCGACCGCAGCGGCCCGAAGCCGCTCATGCACTGCCCCTGATCAGGATCGCCCGTCAGGCGCGCTCGAAGGTCATCGCGCGCGCTGCCGGAGCGCCCACTCCACCTCGTCGGGGTCGCTGTGCGGAACGATCACGCCGTCTCGCATGATCTGGTGACGCTCGTCGCCCTTACCCACGATGGCGATGAGGTCGCCCTCCCGGGCGAGTTCGACGGCCTTGTGGATCGCCTCGGCTCGGCCGCCCACGTCGAAGACCTCTGCGCGCGAGCCGCGCGTACCGGCGACGACGGCTCGCCTGATGGTCGCGGGGTCCTCGTCGGCGGGATTGTCGTCGGTGACGATCACGATGTCCGAGGCCATCGCGGAGAAGCGGCCCATGAGCGGGCGCTTGTGCGCATCGCGATTGCCGTTGGATCCGATCACCGTGATGATGCGCCCCGGCGTCAGAGGCCGCATCGCGCGCAGCAGCGCGTTGATCGCCTCGGGCTTGTGGCCGGCGTCGATGACGACCTGGAACTCGGCATCCACCGGGACGAACTGGACCCGCCCCTCGACGCCCGCGAAGTTCGCAATCCCCGCCACGGATGCCGAGAGCGGATGACCCACGATGTCGAGGGCCGCGACCGCGGCCAGGATGTTGCTGACGTTGAACTCTCCCACCAGGGGTGTGGTGAAACGCTCCGTCTGGCCATCGGGTCCGATCACGGTGAACGAGGAGCCGTCCAGCCGCAGGTCGATATCGACGGCGCGCCAGTGCGCGTCGCGACCCGTCACCGAGAACGACTGCGTGTTCAGGTCGGCATCGGCATGCAGGCGCCGCCCGGCCCGGTCGTCGACGTTCACGAGCGCGACACAGGACATCGCCGGCGTCAGCAGCTCGCGCTTGGCCAGCAGATAGGCCTCCTGCGTGCCGTGGAAGTCGCGATGGTCGTGGCCGAGGTTGAGGAAGATGCCGACGTCGAAGCGGAGGCCTTCCACGCGACCCATCGTGATGGCATGGCTCGACACCTCGGAAGAGACCACCTCGACACCGCGCTCGCGCATGAGCGCCAGCAGCGCGTGCATCTGCGGGGCTTCCGGAGTGGTGAGAGTGGACGGAACGGCGACGCCGTCGATGCGCGTTCCCATCGAGCCGATCACCCCGGTGTGCCGGGACTGACGCGCTGCATCGACGAGATAGGTCGTCGAGGTCTTGCCCTGCGTGCCCGTGATGCCGATCGTCTTCAGCGCACGCGCAGGCTGGTCGTAGAACCAGGCGGCGAGCCCACCCAACACCCGACGGGGGTGCCCATCGACGACGATCCGTGGGAGAGCGGAGAGTCCTGTCGTGGCGTCGATGATGTCGGCGCCGGCGGCGTCGGTGAGCACCGCGACCGCCCCGGCTTCCACGGCGTCGGCGAGATAGCGCGCGCCGTGAGTCCGGGCCCCCGGCTGAGCGAAGAACAGATCACCCGGCTGCGTTGAGGCCGCGCTGAGAGCGATACCCGTGACGAACGCGTCGCCGGCGACGAGAGACGCACCGACCTGATCGGCGATGTCGGCGAGCGAGCGAGCAACGACGTTCTGCGGACGGTTCGCGGCGGGCTGCGCAACCCCCATTCCGGCCTCCGAAGGATCCGACGGGGAGGACTGCTCGATGCTCACTCGGCGACGATAGCAAAACAGTGCGAACCCGGCTGTCAGCATCGCCGTGCGAAGCCCGAGTCCACCCTGCCGGCGACACCGCCTGCACGTCGTTCAGGTGGTGCGGCGCGCTGAACCTGCTACGCGTGGCCGGCATTCACCATGGCCCGCAGCTCCTTCTTGAGATCCTGCACCTCGTCGCGGAGCCGCGCGGCCAGCTCGAACTTCAGCTCACCGGCCGCGGCGAGCATCTGCTGCGAGAGATCCTCGATGGTCGCCTCGAGCTGCATGGCACCCTCTGCCGCGATGCCCTCCCGCCGCAGGCGCGGCGTCGGCGAGCCTGCGCGACCCGAGCCGCCGCCACGAGCCAGAAGCGCCTTGGTATCGGACGCCTCGCGTGCCAGCACGTCGGTGATGTCGGCGATCTTCTTGCGCAGGGGCTGCGGATCGATGCCGTGCGCCGTGTTGTACGCGATCTGCTTCTCCCGGCGACGCTCGGTCTCCTCGATCGCCGATCGCATCGAGTCGGTCATGTTGTCGGCGTACATGTGGACTTCACCGGAGACGTTTCGCGCCGCTCGACCGATCGTCTGAATCAGTGACGTCCCGCTGCGCAGGAACCCTTCCTTGTCGGCGTCGAGAATGGCGACGAGCGAGACCTCGGGCAGGTCGAGCCCCTCACGCAGCAGGTTGATTCCGACCAGCACGTCGTAGACACCCTGTCGAAGCTCGGTGAGCAGCTCGACGCGACGCAGCGTGTCGACGTCGGAGTGCAGGTATCGCACGCGCACACCGTGCTCGCCGAGGAAGTCCGTCAGCTCTTCGGCCATCTTTTTGGTCAGGGTGGTGACGAGCACGCGCTCGTCTCGCTCGACCCGCACCCGGATCTCCTCCAGAAGGTCGTCGATCTGCCCCTTGGACGGCTTGATCACGATCTGCGGATCGACCAGACCCGTCGGTCGGATGATCTGCTCGACGACGCCGTCGGCGATACCCATCTCGTAGCGGCCCGGCGTCGCGGACAGATACACCGTCTGACCGATGCGGTTCTTGAACTCGTCGAAACGCAGCGGGCGGTTGTCGAGCGCGCTCGGAAGCCGGAAGCCGTGGTCGACCAGCGTGCGCTTGCGCGACGCGTCGCCTTCGTACATGGCGCCGATCTGCGGCACCGTGACGTGCGACTCGTCGATGACGAGCAGGAAGTCGTCGGGGAAGAAGTCGAGCAGCGTGTGCGGCGGCTCGCCGGGCTCGCGACCGTCCATGTGTCGGGAGTAGTTCTCGATGCCGGAGCAGAAACCGAGCTGCTGCAGCATCTCGAGATCGAACGTCGTGCGCATCCGCAGGCGCTGTGCCTCCAGCAGCTTGCCCTGGCCCTCCAGCTCCGCCAGCCTCTCGGCCAGCTCGGTCTCGATCGTGCCGATGGCGCGGTGGACGGTATCGGTGCCCGCGACGTAGTGCGACGCCGGGAAGATGGGCACACTGTCGAGCTTCTGGACGACGTCTCCGGTGAGGGGATGGAGCATGTAGAGCGCTTCGATCTCGTCGCCGAACAGCTCGATGCGGACGGCGTACTCCTCGTAGACGGGAATGATCTCGATCGTGTCGCCGCGCACACGGAAGTTGCCGCGCGAGAAGTCGACGTCGTTGCGGTTGTACTGCATCGCGATGAACTTGCGGATGAGCGCATCGCGGTCGTACCGCTCGCCCACCTGCAGGGCGACCATCGCGCGGAGGTACTCTTCGGGCGCACCGAGACCGTAGATGCACGACACCGTGCTGACCACGACCACATCGCGACGGCTCAGCAGCGAGTTCGTCGTCGAGTGACGCAAGCGTTCGACCTCGGCGTTGACGGACGAGTCCTTCTCGATGAAGGTGTCCGTCTGCGGCACGTAAGCCTCGGGCTGGTAGTAGTCGTAGTAGCTGACGAAGTATTCGACGGCGTTGTGCGGCATCAGCTCACGGAACTCGTTGGCCAGCTGCGCCGCGAGGGTCTTGTTGTGGGCCAGCACCAGCGTGGGACGCTGTACCTGTTCGATCAGCCACGCCGTCGTCGCCGACTTGCCGGTACCGGTCGCGCCGAGCAGGACGACATCGGTCTCCCCCGCGTTGATACGGGCCGCGAGCTCGGAGATCGCCTGCGGCTGATCACCGCTGGGCGCATACTCGCTGACGACCTCGAACGGCCGGACGGATCGCGTGGTCTGCATACCTCCAGCGTAGGCTCGGCCTCCGACATCGGCCGCGTCGTTCGCCCTCGGCGTCCTCGTTCGCCCATGCCCTCCCGAGACGCTCGGTCCGCTCGGCCCCGTACTGTGGAACCATGCTGGAGTTCCTCGTCGGGTCCGGCCTCGCCGCGGCCGCGGGGCTGAACGCGTGGATGCCGCTGTTCGCACTGGGGCTGTTGGACCGTTTCGTGCCGGTGATCGATCTGCCCGCCTCCTGGTCGTGGCTTTCCAGCGACGTCGCCCTCTGGATCACCGGTGTGCTGCTGGTCGTGGAGATCGTGGCCGACAAGATCCCCGCGGTCGATTCCGTGAACGACGTCCTGCAGACCGTGGTGCGCCCGGCATCCGGGGGCATCGCCTTCGGCGCCGGTGCGAGCGCGCAGACGGTGCGCGTCGACGACCCGAGCCTCTTCGCGGGCGCCGCATGGGTGCCGATCGTCGTCGGCGTCGTGATCGCCCTCGCGCTGCATGCCCTCAAAGCGTCGGTGCGCCCTCTCGCCAATGTCGCCACCGCGGGCATCGCCGCCCCCGTCCTGTCGGCGGCGGAGGATGTATCTGCGGGAGCACTCATCGTGACCGCGATCTTCGCGCCCGTTCTGGCCGGAGCGCTCGTGGTCGCCCTCATCGTGTCGGCCGTGCTTCTGCTGCGTCGTCGACGCCGCCACCGCGCAGGGACCTCCGTCGCCTCCGTGCCGCGACCGTGAGCGCGTACCTCAGCGCGAGGGGTGCAAGCGCCTCCACAGCGCCTCGACCTGCGCACTGGTCTCGGCCAGCGATCCGGCTGTGTCGATGATGACGTCGGCGACGGCCAACCGCGTGTCATCGTCGACCTGCGAGGCCAGCCGCGCGCGGGCATCGGCGAGGGTGAGCCCGCGCAGCGCGACGAGGCGCTCCTCGCGCAGGGATGCGGGGGCGTGCGCCACGACGATCAGATCCCACGGGTCGTCGGCCCGCGCCTCGACCAGCAGCGGCACGTCGTAGACGACGACCGCATCGGGATCGGCGGCGAACGCCGCGGCGAAGCGCCGGCCCGACTCTGCCGCCACGGCCGGATGGATGAGGGCGTTGAGGCGGCGACGGGCGTCGTCATCGGAGAAGACGACCGCTCCCAGCGCTGCGCGGTCGAGGTTGCCGTCACCGGCGATCACCCCCGAACCGAACGCGGCGGCGATCTGGTCGAGCACCGGAGACCCGGGAGCCTGCAGCTCGCGGACGATGGCGTCGGCGTCGACGATGACTGCACCGTGCTGGGCGAGGAGGCGCGCGATGGTCGATTTGCCGGAGGCGATGCCACCGGTGAGCGCGAGAAGGGGCATGCCTACGAGGATGCCACGTCGGCGTCGGCCGGAGCCGTCGACGGCGGCGCCACGAAGACGGAGGCCTCTGCGATGCGCGCCGCGCGCAGAGCCGCCGAGCGCGCAGCACTCATGAGGATTCCGGGGTCGTACCCGAGCGACGAGGTGAGTCCCACTCCGACGCCCACCGACGCGAGACGGCCGTGTGCGACCGCGGTGAGCTCGTCGATGGCGCCCCGGAACAGCGCGCTGCCGACGCGGCGGGCATCGGCGGTCGATTCGGCGAGAGTGCAGATGACGAGCTGTCCGTCACCGTCCTCGCCGACCAGAGCCGCGGCCGGCGCGAAGGACCGAGCCGCATGACGGCAGGCGGCCGAGATTGTATCGACCACGTCACCGCCGAAGGCGTCGCCGATCTCGTCGAGCCCGTCTGCACGAAGCACGATGACGGCGATGCCCTCCTGCCGCCACGAGGCTCGCTCCACGATGTCGGCGAGGGCTCCGGCGAAGGTTCGCGGCAGCATGACACCGTCGGCGGCGACACCATTGGAGGTCAGCCACTCGTAGCGCTGCCGCGTCGTGCGCTGCGAGCGCAGCACCGACATGACGATCGCCGCCACCATCGTCAGGATCACCGTGACGATGTTCGCGCTGAGGGAGCCGAGCCAGCGCGAGAAAAGCTCGCTCTGCGGCCCGAGCACCGCGAAGACGACGAGGCGCACCGCGTAGAACAGTCCCGCTGCCGCGAGTACGGTCGACAGGGCCCACGCACTGCGCAGTCCGCGCATGGGGCTGCGCAGCGACTCGGCTGCTCCGCTGCCGAAGAGCAGCACGAGCGATGCCGCCATCGCCCACCAGCCACCCCAGCTGCCCCGCGTCGGGTACTCGATGAGCGCGGCGACGAAGGTGATGACCGCAAGCGTCCCGACCGCCACCGACGAGACGAGGACGGAGCGGTCGTTGAACCGTCGGCATCCCAGAAGCATGAATCCCGGCACCGAGACGAACAGGGCGTTGCCGACCGCGACCGAGACCGCACCGCCTACACCCGCAGACCACGCCATGTAGGCGAGCGTTGTCGCCAGTCCGCAGAAGAACGCCACCGCCCACAGCCGTCCGGGGCCGGTATCGCGGCGCAGCAGGGTGTCGATGATGAAGGTCAGACTGGCGACTGACGCCACGATGGCCGTCATGACCGTGACGCTGAACAGATCGAGATTCATGCCCCGTCCTTGTCGGTGAGCTCGGCCGATCCGGGCGGGAGTCCGGTGGACGCCTCCCGGTCGAAGACCTCGCGGGTCGCCGGCAGCACGACGGTGAAGATGCTGCCCTCCCCCGCGGTCGATTCGACGGCGATGGATCCGCCGTGAGCGGCGACCAGATCACGTGTGATCGTCAACCCCAAACCGTTGCCCGGCACGGACGGCACGGCTCGGAAGAACCGCTCGAACACTCTCGCGGCCGCATCGGGGGCCATGCCGATACCGGTGTCGGCGACCCGAACCGTCGTGTGAACGCCGTCGGTCGAGGTGGATGCCGTCACCCGGCCACCGTCGCGATTGAACTTCACCGCGTTCGCCACCAGATTGTCGACCACCTGTCGGATGCGGGCCGGATCGGCGTACGCCTCGGCCGCGCCCGACTCCTCCACGCGAAGGTCGACGAAGCGCCCCTCTGCGACCGGCTCGAGCCCTGCCGCTGCAGCGCGCACGATCTCGGTCATGTCGACGACGCGAGGGTGCAGGCGCGTATCGATCGACGACCCCGACCGCGACGACGCCGACAGGATGTCGGTGACGATCCCCAGCAGCCGCTCGCTGTTGCGGTACGCGGTGTCGACCTGTCTGCGAGCGTCATCCGAGAGCCCACCGCCGTCGAGCGCCAGCTCGAGATACCCGAGGATCGACGTCAGCGGGGTGCGAAGCTCGTGGGAGATCGAGGCGACGAGGTCGTCGCGCACCCGCTGCGCGTCCCGCTCCGCCGTGATGTCGCGGACGATCAGCAGCGCTCCGGCCGGGGCTCCGTTGTGATCGGTGAGATGGCGCCCGGCGAAGGCGAACGCGCGTCGGCGGCCGTCGGCGAGCGCGAACCACAGGACGACGTCGTCGAACGACTCGTGGCGCTGCAGACGCACCAACGGATGCTGCTGAGGATCGAGCGGCACCAGCTTCTCGTCGGTGACGGCATCCTCACCGCCGCTGCCGGGAAGGAATCCGGGGATGCGGCCGAAGCGGAGGAGCGCATCGTTCTCGAGGACGACCTCACCCGCGGCGGAGAGGCGGATGACTCCGAAGTCGACCGTGTCGAGCACCTCGCTGACCAGCTGCTCCTGACGCAGCGCCTCGCGGTGCGCCGCCGACACGCGCACCGCCTGACGGTCCAGCAGCATCCGTTGCGCGCGGAAGCGACGGGAGGACGTGTAGCTGGCAGCGCCGACGGCGATGATGACCACCGGAAGGAGGACCACCGCGTACGTCCCCGCCGGCGACGCGCCGGTCGCGAGGATGAACCAGTATGTGAGCGGGATGCCGACCGCCGAGATCGCGAACCCCGCCCGCCCGATGATCGACAGCCACATCGCCGGAAACACCCACAGCAACCCGAACGCGGCGTTCGGTTCGGCGAGGCGCATCAGGGCGATGGCGACGATATCGACGACCGGAAGGACGATCACGGCGTGAGGCGGCAAGCGCGACCAGGGTACGGCGAGGCCGGCCACTCCTCCGAGGACGACGAGCAGCACCGCGATCCCGAAGAGGCCGCCGTCGGTGAGGGACGCCGTGGCGATACCGATGAAGAACAGCACACCGACAACGGCGCACAGCACGAGCTGATTGCTCGCCGCGGCGCGGTCGCGCAGTTGGCCGCGGATGCGGCCGTCTGCGGGGCCGCTGGGGCTCGGAGGGCTCGCCATGGGACGACGTTACAGCCGGGGCGCGCGCGACGGCAGAAGACAACGGCACAGGGCCGCCGCCCGGACGGATCCGGGGCGACGGCCCTGTGCGAACGCGGTGCGGCTCAGCGGCCCGACAGCTTCTCGCGCAGAGCCGCGAGAGCCTCGTCGTCGGCCAGCGTTCCGCCGCCGTTCGAGGCGTCGGACGAGAACGACGATCCGCCGGTCTCGATCGGAGCGGCAGCCTCGGCCTCGAGCGTCTTGGCAACGGCGAGCTTGTGCGCCTCCCAGCGCGCCTGGGCAGCGGCGTACTCCTGCTCCCACTTCTCGCGCTGAGCGTCGAAGCCCTCGAGCCAGGCACCCGACTCGGGGTCGAAGCCCTCGGGGTACTTGTACTCGCCGTTCTCGTCG